>NZ_JBFTOB010000003.1:0-272688 GCF_056397765.1 Caulobacter sp. 05L422
CACGCGCTTTGTCCCCGTTCGACGCCGACGGCGGGCGGGGCCTGCAACGCCAGGCTCCCCGGACACGCTGAAGTAACCCCCTCCAGCCCAGTCCCGCTCGATCGCCCCCCGCCGCCGCATCGGTCGCTGGCCATGCGCCCTTTCCATGCGGCGAGGTGAGTCAAGGATACGGGCCCCGCGAAAGGGTGAGAGGAATAAAGTTTTAGGCGCGCGATTTCAGCGCTCTAGCGCCGAATAGCGTGAGCGTTTGCCCTAGCCCAGCCGCACGGGCAGCACCGCCCGCACGCCCTCGGCGGCGAAGGTCAGCTCCGGCCGGCCGCCCAGGTCGCCGGCCAGGCCGCGATCCAGCAGCCGGGTGCCGAAGCCCTTGCGCTCCGGCGGCCGCACCGGGGGTCCGTCGCGTTCGCTCCAGGTCAGGACCGCCCGGTCCTCGCTGGTCTTCTCCCAGGCGATGGTCACCTTCCCGGCCGGCGTCGACAGGGCGCCGTACTTGGCCGCGTTGGTGGCCAACTCGTGCACGGCCAGGGCCAGGGACAGGGCGGTGCTGGACCCGACCCGCAGGCTGGGGCCGCTGATCGAGACGCGGCCGGGATCCTGCCCCGGATCCTGGTCATCGACGAACGGGGCCAGGCCCTGGCGCACGATGTCGTCCAGCGCCGCGCCCTCCCAGCTCTCGCGGGTCAGCACGTCGTGGGCGGCCGACATCGCCAGCAGCCGTCCGATCAGCCGCTCGCGCACCTGCACCGGCGTCTCCTCCGGCCGCAGAGTCTGGCGGACGATCGACTGGATCGAGGCCAGGGTGTTCTTGACCCGGTGGTTCAGCTCGTTGATCAGCAGCCGCTGGCGGGCCTCGGCCGTCTTGGTCTCGGTCATGTCCATGGCCATGCCGATATAGCCCTGGAACTGGCCCCGGGCGTCGATCTGCGGGCGGGCGTTGGCCACCATCCAGCGGTAGAGGCCGTCGCCGCACAGGAACCGGGCCTCGAAGCCGTAGGCGCGGGGGCCGTCCGGCGCACCGCGCGCCGCCGCCCGCTTGGCTCCAACGCCGAGGATGTCGTCCGGATGGATCATGCGGATCCAGGCGTCGCCCAGCAGGGCGTCGGCCTCGACGCCGGCGAATTCGGCGAAGGCTTCGTTGGCGAAGGTGACCCCGCCTTCGGCCGAGGTCATCCAGACCGGGGCCGGCGCGGAGTCGGCCATGGCCCGGAACCGGGCCTCGCCCTCGCGCAGGCGCTCCTCGGCGCGCTTGCGCTCGGTGATGTCGGTGTGCACGCCGATCCATTCGCGGATCGAACCGTCGGCCTCCAGCACCGCGACGGCGCGGATCGCGAAGTCGCGCCAGACGCCGTCATGGCGACGCAGCCGGTGCTCGAAATTGAAGGGCCCGCCCTTCTCGACGGCGGCGTTCCAGGCCTGGACGGTCGGTTCGGCGTCGTCGGGATGGACCGCGTCGGCCCAGCCGAAGCCCTGGTACTGTTCGAAGCCCTGGCCGGTCAGGCTGGCCCAGCCGGGCTGGTCTCCAACCATCCGGCCCGAGGCGTCGTTGGTCCACAGGACCCCGTCCACCGCGCCGATCGCGGCCCGAAAGCGCGCCTCGCTGGCCGCCAGGCGGTCATGGACCTCGACGCGGTCGGTGATGTCGCGGATGAAGCCGAGGACGAGGCTGTCTTCCGGGTCTCCGAACGCGGCGAGCGACACCTCGATCGGGATCTCGACCCCGTCCTTGCGCACGGCCATCAGCTGGGACGTCTGGCGCTCGGCCGGCGGCTCGGCCAGGGCCAGCCGTCGCAGCAGGAACTGGCGATAGGTCGCCTGGTGTTGGAGCGGGGCCAGCACCTCGACCAGTTCCCGGCCCAGGATCTCGGCGCGCTCCCAGCCGAACGCCGTTTCGGCGCGGGCGCTCCAGTCGAGGATCACGCCCCGGGCGTCCATCACCACGACGGGATCTATAGCGGTGCGCAGGATGGGCTGCAGCGCGGCGAGGTTCGACATCTGCCCTCCCTCCAGCCGACGCGGTCGAAGAGAGCTACAGGACGGGGTGGGGGCTGTGAATTCCACGGCTCGGCGCGCGCGTGGGGCGTAATGTCGCAGGCGGGCCGCTCACCAGGGCCTAGTGATCCGCCGCCCGCGCCAGCTTCCAGCGGATCTTGGCGCCCTTCTCGGGCCGGACCTGGCTCTTGAGCACGATCGCGCCGGCGGGACGCGACAGGCCGTGGTCGAAATAGGCGGACGGCGTGATGGCCACGTCGACCGCGTCGTTGCGCAGCCACCAGCCGACATTGGACGGCCCCTTGATCAGCACGCTCTTGCCGTCGCGGGCCAGCGAGGCGCGGGCGTCCGGATGCAGGTGGAAGGTCACCGAGAACGGCAGGTAGCGGCGCGGACCATCGGCGTTGGCCGAGCCTATCGGGATCAGGCTGTCCTCACCGCGCAGCTCGTCGGCCTTGAGGTCGAGATACAGGCGGCGGGCGTGGGTCAGGCCCAGGCGACGCCAGCCGTCGTGGATGATGTCCAGCCACACCCCGGTGTCGGCGTCGTGGCGCTTGACCTCGACGTCGGTGGCGCCGTCGACCAGCCAGGGACCCAGGGCGTCGGAGCGCCAGCCCGACAGCGGCCGCCCGGCCGAGCCGTCGCCCACCGAAACCGTCGAGGCCGCGCCGGACAGCCGGAAGGCGTTGGCGCCGGTCGCCTCGGGGCTCCAGCCGCAGCTGGTGATCAGCCGGTCCTTGCCGAACACGATCTCGACGGCGGCGGGCTGGGCGCAGGCGGTGACGCTGAGCGCGCCCGTGGCCGGCGGGCCGGCGTCGGCCATCACCTGGATGCTGCCGCCCTGCATCTTCTGATAGCCGACGTGCGGCGCGGTCTGGGGCGGGCGCGGGCCGTGGTCGTCATGGGCCAGGGCCGCCGCGATCCGACGCGGCTCGATCGCCTCGCCGCCCTGGAAGGCCGCCAGATGGCCGTCGGCCAGGGCGAAGAACCGCACCGACGAGCTCAGGCGGTCGATGGCGCGGGTCAGGAGCTCGGGCGGCGGACGGCCGCGCTGGCCCAGGGCGTCGTCCAGGGTCAGCAGGTCGAACAGCAGCTCCAACCCCGCCTCGGGCGAGCGGCTGGCGTGGCCGCCGTCGGGCAGGACGATGACGTCCAGCAGCGCGTTGACCCGCTTGAGGCCCTGGACCATCAGCCGGTCGCTGGCCTTGCCGGTCAGGGCGCAGCCGGCGATCGTCACGACCACGGCCCGTTCCAGCTTGCGGTGCGGGGCGTCGGAGGCCTTGAGCAGCTGGCGCGCGCCGCGGGCGATGTCCAGCGCCATGGCCGAGATCTCGGCGTCGGAGGCTTCGGGCGACAGGGCGCGGGCCGCGCAGGCCAGGTGGAAGGTGCGCCGCTCCAGCCGCTCGCCGCTCCACGAGAAGGCGTTCCAGACCCCGAACACCCGCCGCCAGTCCTGCAGCAGGCGCAGGGCCAGGCGCGCCGAGCCGGGGCCGGACGCCATCAGGTGCGGCAGCCAGTCGAAGCTGTGCAGGGCGGTGGCGAACTGGCGGGTCGGGCTGGGCTGGTCGAAGGGGTCGCCCGTCTCGCCCAGCCGCAGGGCGCCGCCGTCCAGGACCAGAACGCCGTCGAGCAGCTGGCGGCCGCGCTCCAGGTCGACGGGGCGCGGGTCGTGGGGGTGGGCGGCCAGGCCGACGGGACGCGGCCGGCTGATCGCGGCCCGGTGCGGCGGCGAGCCGAACCATTCGCGTTCGAGGTTGCCCTTGATCGACGCGCCCAGCGCCTTGAGGATCACGCCCTTGGTGCGGGCGGCGCGCGCGCGGGCCCCTTGGCCACGGGAGGAGGGCCCGCCGGCGAGGGCGGAGGGCTTACGGGCGGAACCTGTCGCGGGAGCCCCCTCCATGCCGCTGGATCAGCCGCCCTTCAGGGCGCGGATGTTGTCGGCATAGGCGCTGGGTCCGCCCTTGAAGACCGCCGAGCCGGCGACCAGGGCGGTGGCCCCCGCCGCGACGCACTGCGGGGCGGTGACCGGGGTGACGCCGCCGTCGACCTCGATGATGATGTCGAGGCCAGCCTTGTCGACCATCCCGCGCAGGGCCTCGACCTTGCGCAGCTGGCCGGGAATGAAGCTCTGGCCGCCGAAGCCGGGGTTCACCGACATGACCAGCAAGAGGTCGACGTCCTCGAGGATCCACTCGACGTGGTCGATCGAGGTCGAGGGGTTGAACACCACGCCGGCCTTGGCGCCCAATTCGCGGATGCGCTTCAGCGAGCGGTGCAGGTGCGGGCCGGCTTCCGGGTGGATGCTGATCAGGTCGGCCCCGGCGGCGCGGAACGCCTCCAAGTACGGATCGGCCGGGCTGATCATCAGGTGCACGTCGAACGGGATCTTGGCGTGCGGCCGGATGGCTTTGACGATGTCCGGGCCCAGCGTGATGTTGGGCACGAAATGGCCGTCCATCACGTCGACATGCACCCAGTCGGCGCCGGCCGCCTCGATGGCGGCGACCTCTTCGCCAAGCTTGGCGAAGTCGGACGCGAGGATGGACGGGGCGATCAGCGGCGCAGTCATGCCCATGGCTTAACGGGCTTGGCCTCGCGCTACAAGCGAGCCCGTTGCCGCGTGCGGGTTTGCGGCGTTTTTCGCCTCTCACATCTCAGCGATCAGAGCTTCACGAACCGCGCCGCGAAGAAGCCGTCCAGGCCGCCTTCGCGGTGGTGGGGCAGGATGCGCAGCGTGCCGCGCGGCGTCAGGCTGGCGGCGGGGGCGCCGCCTTCCTCCGGGGCGATCGGGTCCAGGGCCATGTCCGGGCGGCGGGCCAGGAAGGCCTCGACCTGGGCCTCGCCCTCTTCGGGCTCCAGCGAGCACACGCAGTAGACCAGGCGGCCGCCTGGCTTGAGCCGGCCGGCGGCGCTGTCGAGCAGCTTGCTCTGCACGCCGGCCAGGCTGGCCACGTCGCCGGGACGGGCGGCCCACAGCACGTCGGGATGGCGGCGGAAGGTGCCGGTGGCCGAGCAGGGGGCGTCCAGCAGCACGGCGTCGAACGCGCGGGTGTCTTCCCACACGCCGGCGTCGGCGGCGACGACCTCGGCGGTCATGTGCATGCGGGCCAGGTTCTCGGTGACGCGGCCCAGTCGCGCGGGCGAGCGGTCGACGGCCACCACCTGGGCCCCGGCCGCGACCATCTGCATGGTCTTGCCGCCGGGCGCGGCGCAGAGGTCCAGCGCGGTCTCGCCGGCCTTCAGGTTCAGCAGGCGGGCGGGGACGGCGGCGGCGGCGTCCTGGATCCACCAGACGCCGTCCTCGAAGGCCGGCCAGGCCGAGACGTCGCCCCGACGCTCGGTGCGCAGCGTGCCGCCGGGCAGGATCTCGCCCTCCAGCTCGGCCGCCAGGGCGGTCGCGTCGAAATCGGGCTTCAGGGACAGGTCGGTGGCCGGCTCGAAGCCGATCTGGGCGGCGACCGCGTCGGCGGTCTCCTTGCCGTAGGCGTTGGCCCAGCGGGCGTAGAGCCACGGCGGGGCCAGATGCTCCGAAGCGTCCGACAGGGCGCCGTCGCGCAGCAGGCCGCGCAGCACGGCGTTGACCAGGCCCTTGAACGGCCGGCTGGCCTTGTTGGCGTTGGCCAGCTCGACGCTGGTGGCGACGGCGGCGAAGGCGGGCACTTCCAGGAAGAAGGCCTGGGTCGCGCCCAGACGCAGCAGGTTGCGCACGCGCGGCGGCGGCTCCTTGGCCAGCTTGCCGGCCAGGGCGCGGTCGATGGGGCCGAGGTGGCGCAGCGCGGCCATGGCCAGGGCGCGCGCGAAGGCGCGCTCCCGCGGTTCCAGAAAGCGGAAGGCGTTGGCCGAAGCGGCTTCGTCGAGCCCGCCGCGACGCGACAGGGCCGCGTCGATGAGGGCGAGGGCGCCTTCCCGCGCGGGGAGGCCGTCGTTGAGTTCCTGAGTCACCCGCTCGCCGTGCCCCGAGGCGACGGCGAGCGCAAGCCTTTTGGACGAAATGGTGCTATGCGAACGCCATGTCCGAGACCGATCTGCCGCCCGGCGCGGCCCCCGACAAGCCGCTCACCCCCGCCGCCAAGCGCGCCCTGGAAGAGGCCGCCGCCCGCCGCGCGGCGGAGCACGCCGCCGCGCTTCCGACGGAGGAAGGCGGCCGCGACGGTCCTGAACCGACGCGGTTCGGCGACTGGGAGCGCAAGGGCGTGGCGGTGGATTTCTAGGGGCGAAGCCCCGTTCCTCCCCCTGTGGGGGAGGGCCTTTTCAAACCCCCGCCATCTCCGCCACCACCTTCAGCGCCGCCTCGCGCGGGTCGTTCGCCGCCGTGATCGGGCGGCCGCAGACCAGGTGGCTGGCGCCGGCCTTCAGGGCGTCGGCCGGGGTGGCGGCGCGGGCCTGGTCGTTCTTGGCCGACCAGAAGGGGCGCACGCCCGGCGTCACCACCAGGAAGTCGGGCCCGGCGATCTCGCGGGCCAGGGCGGCCTCCTGCGGCGAGGAGACGATGCCGTCGACGCCGCACTCCACCGCCTGCCGGATACGCCGCGCGACCAGGTCGCGGGCCGAGAACGCGTAGCCCATCTCGATCAGGTCGGCGTCGGTCAGGCTGGTCAGCACGGTGACGGCCAGGATCTTCAGGTCCGACCCGGCCTTGGCCTTGACCGCCGCCTGCATCACCTGCGGCTCGGCGTGGACGGTCAGCAGGTCGCAGCCGGCCCCGGCCAGCACCCGGGCCGAGCGCTCCACGGTCGCGCCGATGTCGTGCAGCTTCCAGTCCAGGAAGATCTGCTTGCCCTCGCCCTTCAGTTCGCGCGCCAGGGCCATGCCGTCGGTGGCCAAGAGCTCCAGGCCGATCTTGTAGAACGACACCGCGTCGCCCAGCGTCTCGACCATCTGGCGGGCTTCGGCTGTGCTGGGCAGGTCGAGCGGCAGGATCAGGCGTGGGTCGGCGGTCATCAGTGAACCCCTGGGGTTGGCGCGCGCGCTCGCATCACCCTAAGAAGGATGCGGATCCGCGCGAATTGAAGGCTAAGCACGTCGAATGAGCCAGGCAGAACTCGCCGTCAACTTCTTCGTCGCCCTGTTCGCCCTGATCGACCCGATCGGCAACGTGCCGCTGTTCGCCGCCGCGACCCTGGGCGCGGCCGCCGCCGGCCGCCGGATGGTGGCGGTCTATATCGGCCTGTTCGTCGCCGCCTTCCTGATCTTCTTCTACTTCACCGGCGTCAGCCTGCTGGAGTTCTTCGGCATCTCGATGCCGGCCTTCCGCATCGCCGGCGGCATCATCCTGTTCATCCTGGGCCTGGACATGGTGCGCGACGACTTCACCACCATGTTCGCCGACGCGGCCGAGGGCATCGAGGGCCAGTCGGCGCGGGTCTACGCCAAGCAGCGGTTCGAGCGGCTGATCGTGCCGTTCGCCATGCCGCTGCTGATCGGGCCGGGCGCGATCTCGACGGTGATCATCTACGCCAGCGAGGCCAAGAGCTTCGGCCTGGCCGGCATGGCGCTGGGTTGCGGGGTGATCGTCGCAGTGGCCGTGGTGCTGGTGGCCACCTTCTGGGCCTCGCCGATCATCAGCCGCGTGCTGGGCCGGATCGGCATGAGCATCGTGGTGCGGGTGCTGGGCCTGATCCTCTGCGCCCTGGCAGTGCAGTTCGTGCTGATCGGCGTGGGGGATGCGACGCGGGGGCTGGTGCGCCAGGACGCCAAGGCGCCCTACGCGGATCATCGGTAAACTGCGGTGGATCGAGAGATGACGGGACCCCGCGCGCACGTGACAATCGGGGTGATGCTGGCTCTGGTGGCTGGTTCCGCGCTCGCGACGCCGGCTTCGCCGCAGCGGTTCGATCTTGTCTGCCGGGGCGTGAAGACCGTTCGTGGAGCCCCTGAGCCATTCCGCCAGACGATCCACGTCGATCTGGATCGGAACGCCTATTGCGTCGATGCGTGCAAGGTCTTCGACACGATCAAGAATGCCTCCAAAGCGGCGATAACTTTCAGGGACAAGCCTTCCGACGGCTACTATCTGACCGACAAGGCGATGTGGGACAGGCAGAGCGGCGCCTATACCGAGGCGTTCGCGGCGACGTTTCGGATGTATTACGAGAGCAGCACGCGCGCGCAATGCACGGTGGCGAGCTACACGGCCGGTAAGGCCAAGCGCTAGAAACGCTCAAACCTTCCGGAACCGCGATCCCTGGCTGGCCATCAACGCCAGGGCCCAGTCGTCGGGCACCAGCTTGGCCAGCACGGCGATGGCCTTGTTGGGCGAACCCGGCACGCAGACGGCGCGGTTGGCCTCGGCGGCCTCATAGCCGGCGGCGGCCACTTCGTCGGCGCCCAGCCACAGCCAGGTGGGCAGCGACTGGCTGACCTGGGCGCGGGTGCCGTTGACGTCGTGGAATTCCGAATAGGTGAAGCCCGGGCACAGGGCGCTGACGTGGACGCCGGCGCCTTGCGTCTCCAGGTGCAGGCTCTGGGAGAACTTCACCAGGAAGCTCTTGGTCGCCGCATACAGCGTGTGGCCGGCCGCGCCGGGGGCCAGGCCCGCCAGGGAGGCGACGTTGACGATGCGGCCGAAGCCGCGCTCGACCATGCCCGGCAGCACCTTGTGGGTCAGGCCGCAGACCGAGACCAGCAGCACCTGCAGGAAGGCGTTCTGGTCGGCCCAGGTGGTCTGGGCGTAGGCGCCGGGCAGGCCGTAGCCGGCGTTGTTGACCAGGGCGTCGACCACCCGCCCCTCGGCCTCGACGGCGGCCAGCACCTTGTCGACGGCGTCGGGCTCGGCCAGGTCGGCGGCGATCGGATAGGCCTCGACGCCGAACCGCAGGCGGATCTCGGCGGCCAGGGCCTCCAGCCGGTCCAGCCGGCGCGCGGTCAGGGCCACGTCATAGCCGTGGCTGGCGTAGATCCGGGCGAAGGCGGCCCCGATGCCGGCGGAGGCGCCGGTGATCAGGGCGAGACGGCGAGCCATGCGGCGTGTGTCCAGGGCGAAGGATGCGAAACTTCGCCGGAGTCGAGCACGGCCGGTGATTTGGTTCAAGGCGGGGAGGCGGACCCCAGGGCCGAACATGACGTCGGGGTCATGACCTCGAATTAAGTCGTCTCCCGCCGGAGCCGTCGTTATCTCTGCCCGCACCTTTTCGAGAGAGTGAAGCATGCGCGCATTTTCGATACTGGCCGTGAGCGCCGCCGCCTTGGGCCTCGCCGGCGCCGCCTCGGCCGAACCATCGGTCAACATCACGAACGCCGTCGCGCGCGTCACGGTGATCCCCGAGGCGCGGAGCGACGTGAAGGTCGAGATCCAGAACGCCAATCCCAAGCTGCCGCTGAAGGTCAGCGGGTCGGGATCGAAGATCGTGATCGACGGCGGGCTGGCGGGCGTCGGGGGCGAGGGCGATCGCATCAAGGGATGCAATGTCGAGGGCGGCAAGCCCGTCATCGAGGTGAGCGGCCTCGGCGACGTGGAATGGGCCGACATGCCCCAGGTGGTGATCCACGCGCCGATGAACGTCGAGCTGGCGACCAGCGGCGCGGTGTTCGGCAGCGTCGGCCGCGCCGACAGCCTGGAACTGTCCAACGCCGGCTGCGGCGACTGGACGGTGGCCGACGTCAAGGGCGAGTTCGAGCTGAACCAGGCAGGACCGGGCGACACCAAGGCCGGCCGGGCCGGCGAGGTCGAGGTCCACATCGCCGACTCGGGACATCTGACGATCCAGGACGTCGCCGGCGACCTGGAGATCTTCGTCGCCGGTTCGGGCGGGGTGACGGCGGCCAGCGTGGGCCGGAAGTTCGAGGCCCACGTGGCCGGACCGGGCCGAGTCACCGTGGCGGGTGGTCGGTCGACCGAGGTCGAGGTCAGCATCCTGGGCTCGGGCGAGGTCGCCTTCAACGGCGTGGCCGGCAAGGTCGCGGCCTCGGTCTCGGGTTCCGGCAAGGTGACGGTCGCCAAGGCCGAGGGCCCTGTCAGCAAGTCGGTCGCCGGCTCCGGCGAGATCGTCGTCGGGCCGTAAGGCTTTAAGGGCGGCGATGGCCCCCTTCGTCACGACGCGTATCCGCGCCGTGACACTTCCTCGCTGCGCCAGCGAGGAGAGGGGACGCTCGGGCTCAAGCGTCCCCTCTGGCGGCGCCGGAGCGCCGCGGGCCCGTCCTTCGAGCTGGGGGATAGCGAAGGACGGGCCGTGGCTTAGGCCGCTTGGCTCAGCGCCGGCTGGGCGCCGCGCGTCCAGCGGACGGCGGCCTCGGCGATGCGGACGCCGAACAGGCGGGCGGTCTCGCGGTCGCCGGCGGGCGGGGTGATCTCGGGCGAGGCGTTATCCGACTGGGCGGCCAGGCCGATGAACGAGCCGACGCGATTGATCGTGTCGGGGCCGCGTTCGGCGGCGGTCACGCTGGGAGGGGCCAGGCCCAGGTTCACCCAGTTCATGCCGTGCTGGGCGGCCAGGATGGTCAGGCTTTCCAGCGCGTGGCCCTTGTCGCCCGAGAAGCTGTGCGAGTTGGTGAAGCCCGCGGCCAGCTTGTCCTTCCAGGCGCCGGTGAAGAACACGCCGGCGGTGGCGTCGGCGAACACTTTGAACACGCCCGAGACGTCGCCCATGTAGGTCGGCGCGCCGAACACGACGGCGTCGGCCTGGGTGATCTGCTCGATCAGCGGCGCGAAGTCCTGGGCGGCGTTGTCGATCTTGAGCAGCACCGGGGTCTGGCCGGCGTCGCGGACGCCTTCCGCGATCTTGTCGGCCAGGACGGCGGTGTGGCCGTAACCCGAGTGATAGACGATGGCGACCTTGGTCATTGGATTGAGCCCTGAAATTGGTGGTGGTTTCGCAACTGAAACCGTGACGATTACGTAATCACGGCTTCACGAGTTTCCAGGGGATCGGCAACAGTTGCGGGTGCAGTTATTCTGCAAACCGATTCAGCGGCGATGGGGTCGGTTTCGGGCGAACGGAGGAATATGGGGCATGACCGCCGGTTCAACCTTGTGACAACGTTGTCATTATCCTATCTAGCGAGATAATCTTGCAACCAAGCATGAGCTCAAGGCGCGCCGTCGCGGGCGCGTCCGGAGCCGTCCTGCGGCGTGTGTATCGAAAAGGCGGCGACCATGAGCTCCAGCCCAGTGCTCGACGACGTAAAACAGGTGAAGGTCCACGCGCCCGGCCTGGTGCTGGCCGCCCTGGCCCTGGGCGGGTTCGCGATCGGCACCACCGAATTCGCGTCGATGAGCCTGCTGCCCGACTTCGCCGCCAGCCTGGGCGTCGACGCTCCGACGGCCGGCCACGCGATCAGCGCCTACGCCCTGGGTGTGGTGGTCGGCGCGCCGGTGATCGCCGTGCTGGCCGCCCGCCTGCCGCGCCGGATCATCCTGGTGGCCCTGATGGCGGTGTTCGCGGTCGGCAACCTGCTCAGCGCCCTGGCGCCGACCTTCGGCTGGATGCTGGCCTTCCGGTTCTTCAGCGGCCTGCCGCACGGGGCCTATTTCGGCGTCGCGGCCCTGGTCGCCGCCAGCGTCTCGCCGCCCGAGCGTCGGGCCCAGTCAGTGGCCATGGTGATGATCGGCCTGACGGTGGCGACCATCGTCGGGGTGCCGATGGCCAATGTGGTCGGCCAGTGGATCGGCTGGCGCTGGGGCTTCGTGATCGTGGCCGTGCTGGCCGCCATGACCGCCACCGCGGTCTACATCTTCGCCCCGCGCGCGCCGGCCGACGCCGGGGCCAGCCCCCTGCGCGAGCTGGGCGCCCTGGGTCGGGGACGCGTGTGGCTGACCCTGGGGATCGGCGCGATCGGCTTTGGCGGCATGTTCTGCGTCTACACCTATCTGGCCTCGACCATGCGCGAGGTGACCCACGCCTCGGCGGCCTTGCCGATGGTGCTGGCGGTGTTCGGGGCCGGCATGACGGTGGGGACCCTGGCCTGCGCCTGGGCCGCCGACCGCGCCCAGATCCCGGCCATCGGCGGCGTGCTGCTGTGGAGCGCCGGCGCCCTGGCCCTCTATCCGATGGCCACGGGCAGCCTGTGGAGCCTGATCCCGGTGGTGTTCCTGATCGGCTGCGGCGGCGGGCTGGGCGCGGTGCTGCAGACCCGGTTGATGGACGTGGCCGGCGACGCCCAGACCTTGGCGGCCGCCCTGAACCACTCGGCCTTCAACTTCGCCAACGCCCTGGGTCCCTGGCTGGGCGGGCTGGCGATCGCCGCCGGCTACGGTTGGGCCTCGACGGGCTATGTCGGCGCGGCCCTGGCCCTGGGCGGTTTCGCGATCTGGATCGTGGCGGCGCTGGACGTGCGCTCGCAGCGGCTGCGGCCGGCAGCGGCGGAGTAGTACACCAGCGCGGCGCGCGCCCGGCGCGTCAAGCCAAGGCTCGACAAGCCCCGTCCGCAATGGTCAAGCTCGCCGCAGTTTTCTGGGGGAGTTCGCATGCAGTTTCTGAGAGCCGCGTCGTTCAGCGGTCTGTTCACCGTGACCTTCGTGGTCGGCGCGACGAGTCAGGTCGCCTTTTCACTGCTGGGCCTGCTGATGGCCGCGACGTCGCCCGGCATGTTCAAGATGAACAACGCGGCGGCGACCAACCCGGCCCAAGCCGTGGGCGTGCTGGTGTTCCTGCTGGCGGTCCTGCTGGTCATCAATGCCGGCATGTCGGCGATCGGCGCCGGGATCTGGGTGCTGGTGCGTCGGGCGCTGCCCGGCATGAAGCCGGTCCCCGCCGCGGACACGGACGTCTTCTAGGCGGCCGCCTCGACCGAGGCGCCGGCCAGCAGATCCGCCACCGAGATCGTCGACAGTCGCTCGGCCACGGCGGTGTCGGCGGCGATCATCGCCCCGCGCACCGCGTCGGGGATCTTCTCGCCGACCGGGCAGCCCTTGACGCCCTTGGGGGCGACGCCGAGGTGGGCGCAGCCGTTCACGGCGCGCAGGACGACGTCCAGGGTGATGGTCTCGGGCGGCTTGAGCAGCCAGGCCCCGCCGTTGGCGCCCGCGCGCGCGCCGATCAGCCCCGCCTTGCCGAGCATGGCGGTCACGCGACGCACCACGACCGGGTTGGTCGGAACCGAGGCGGCGAGCTCGGCGCTGGCCACCGCACGGTCAGCCGAAAAGGCGTTCTTGTGCGCCAGATAGGCCAGGGCGTGCGCGGCGACGGGGAATTTCTGACTGTCTGACATTTTTCTGTGGCAGGACCCTTACGGACGTCGCTCGTGCGTTCAACCAAAAACTATCGTTGTTATCCTGCTTCAGGTCGCGATTGAACCGGAGCAGGATTGGGTGTATCGCGCCCCGCTTGATCGATATGGGGCTCCGCACCGCGTTTTGCGAGGGCGACCCCGGAGGGATTGAATGGCTTCCGAAGCCTCTGGCGCTCCCGCTTCCGACAGCGCCGCCCCGTGTGACGTCCCTCCGCAAGCCGGCCATGACCCGAAAGGGCACGGCTTCATCGCGCTTGCGCTCGGCGCCGTGGGCGTCGTGTTCGGCGATATCGGCACCAGTCCGCTGTACGCCATGCGCGAGGCCCTGGCCCATTCGCGCAGCACCACCGCCACCGAGCACGCCGTGCTGGGGGTGGTGTCGCTGGTGCTGTGGACCCTGACCCTGTTCGTCACGATCAAGTACGTGATCTTCTTCATGCGGGCCGACAACAAGGGCGAGGGCGGCACCCTGGCCCTGATGGCCCTGGCCCAGAAAGCCCTGGGCAAGGCCGGAAGCAAACGCTCGACGGCGGTGTTCTTCCTGGGCGTGATCGGGGCCGCGCTGTTCTACGGCGACGGCATCATCACCCCGGCCATCTCGGTGCTGTCGGCGGTCGAGGGCATGAAGGACGCGCCGCACGTCGGCCACGCCCTGACGCCCTACATCCTGCCGATCTCGGCCGGCATCCTGGTGGCGCTGTTCCTGGTCCAGGCCAAGGGCACGCACCGCATGGCCGCCCTGTTCGGGCCGGTCATGGCCGCCTGGTTCCTGATCCTGGGCGCGCTGGGCCTGTTCCACCTGGCCGACGACCTGTCGATCCTGCGGGCCTTCAATCCCTGGTACGGGGTGCGCTTCCTGCTGGAGAACGGCTTCCTGGGCTTCGTGATCCTGGGCAGCGTGTTCCTGGCGGTGACCGGCGCCGAGGCGCTGTACGCCGACATGGGCCACTTCGGGAAGAAGCCGATCCAGGCGGCCTGGCTGTACCTGGCCTTCCCCTGCCTGGCCCTGAACTATCTGGGCCAGGGCTCGCTGGTGCTGGACCACCCGGCCTCGCGGCACAATCCGTTCTGGGACATGGTCCCGACCATCGCCTACTGGCCGGTGCTGCTGATGGCCACCGTGGCCACGGTCATCGCCAGCCAGGCTGTGATCACCGGCGCCTTCTCGATGACCCAGCAAGCGGTGCAGCTGGGCCTGCTGCCGCGCCTGGACATCAAGCGCACCTCCGAGACCCAGGCCGGCCAGATCTATGTCCCGGCGGTCAACACCTTCCTACTGATCGGCGTGCTTGTCCTGCTGGTCATGTTCCAGAGCTCGCACAAGCTGGCCAGCGCCTACGGCATCGCCGTGACCGGCGCGATGTTCGTCGACACCCTGCTGGCCTATGTGGTGCTGCGCCTGGTGTGGAAGTGGAACCTCTGGCAGACGGCCGCCCTGCTGGTTCCGCTGGCCATGATCGACCTGGTGTTCATCGCCTCCAACGCGCTGAAGATCCCGGACGGCGCCTGGCTGCCGCTGGTGTTCGGCGCGGTGCTGGTGCTGATCATGTGGACCTGGACGCGCGGCGCCCAGATCCTGACCGACAAGACCCGCCGCGACAGCGTTCCCCTGGTCGACCTGATGGAGATCCTGCGGGCCCGCGCGCCGCACCGCGCCCCCGGCACGGCGATCTTCCTGACCTCCGACCCGGACATGACCCCGGTCGCCCTCAT
This sequence comes from Caulobacter sp. 05L422, assembly GCF_056397765.1. NCBI lineage: Bacteria > Pseudomonadati > Pseudomonadota > Alphaproteobacteria > Caulobacterales > Caulobacteraceae > Caulobacter > Caulobacter sp. 05L422. The sequence goes on from NZ_JBFTOB010000003.1 coordinate 14,869, forward strand.
GCATAACCTCAAGCACAACAAGGTGCTGCACGAGCGCAACGTGGTGCTGACCGTCCGCACGGCCGAGACGCCGCGGGTCAACGACGAGGACCGCGTCCGCACCCAGGCGATCAACGCCGACTTCAAGAAGGTCGAGATCTTCTACGGCTTCATGGAAAGCCCGAACGTGCCCAAGGCCCTGGCCATCCTGCGCAAGCAGCAGGGTCTGAAGTTCGACATCATGGCCACCAGCTTCTTCCTGGGCCGCCGCTCGATCGTGCCGTCGGCCAACAGCGGCATGCCGCTGTGGCAGGACCGGATCTTCATCTTCCTGATGAAGAACGCCACCAACCCGACCGACTTCTTCAAGATCCCGCCCGGCCGCGTCGTCGAGCTGGGCGCGCAGGTGACGGTCTAGGATGAACATCCTCGGCGTCATCGGCGACGTGCTGTGGCTGCTGGCCCTGTCGATCATGGGCGGCGCCTCGCGCATGGCCTGGGGCAAGGTCCGGGACGTGCTGGTGCCGGTCCTGTGGTCGCCGTCGGGCAAGACCGTGTGGCGAGCGCCGCGCGCCGTGGCCCTGGCCTCGCTGCCGACCTTCGCCTTCCTGCTCAGCCTGTGGCTGCTGGTCGAGAGCCGCCGGCCGGTGGACCTGAACGTCGGGATCATCCTGCTGTGCGTGCGCGCCATCCTGGCGGCGATCTTCGCGACGGTTCACCTGACCCAGGTGCGCCGCGCCCTCAATCAGCTGGCCGCCGAAGGCCAGATCAAGCTCTGACATCAGTTCTTCGCAGGGCGCCGTTTCAATACAGCTGAAACCGCGCTAAACGCCCCGCGACTTTGTGTTTCTCTGAAGGATCCCGCTCATGGCCACCAAGCCCGTGAAGAAGGTCGTGCTCGCCTATTCGGGCGGCCTCGACACCTCGATCATCCTCAAGTGGCTGCAGACCGAATACGGCGCGGAGGTCATCACCTTCACCGCCGACCTGGGCCAGGGCGAGGAAATCGAACCGGCGCGGGCCAAGGCCCTGGCGGCCGGCGTCAAGCCGGAGAACATCTTCATCGAGGACGTGCGCGAGGAGTTCGTGCGTGACTTCGTGTTCCCGATGTTCCGGGCCAACACGGTCTATGAGGGCCAGTACCTGCTGGGCACCTCGATCGCCCGTCCGCTGATCGCCAAGAAGCAGATCGAGATCGCCCGCAAGATGGGCGCCGACGCCGTCAGCCACGGCGCGACCGGCAAGGGCAACGACCAGGTCCGCTTCGAACTCGGCTACTACGGCCTGGAGCCCGACATCCACGTGATCGCCCCCTGGCGCGAGTGGGACTTCAAGTCCCGCGAGGCCCTGCTGGAATTCGCCGAGAAGCACCAGATCCAGATCGCCAAGGACAAGCGCGGCGAGGCCCCGTTCAGCGTCGACGCCAACCTGCTGCACAGCTCGTCCGAGGGGAAGGTCCTCGAGGACCCGGCCGTCGAGGCCCCCGAGTTCGTCCACATGCGCACGATCGCGCCGGAAGATGCGCCGGACAAGGCGACCATCATCACCATCGACTTCGAGAAGGGCGACCCGGTCGCCATCGACGGCGTCAAGATGAGCCCGGCCACCCTGCTGACCAAGCTGAACGAGCTGGGCCGCGACAACGGCATCGGTCGCCTGGACCTGGTCGAGAACCGCTTTGTCGGCATGAAGTCGCGCGGCGTCTACGAGACCCCGGGCGGCACCATCCTGCTGGCCGCCCACCGCGGCATCGAGTCGATCACCCTGGATCGCGGCGCCATGCACCTGAAGGACGAGCTGATGCCGAAGTACGCATCGCTGGTCTACAACGGCTTCTGGTTCGCCCCCGAGCGCGAGATGCTGCAGGCCGCCATCGACTACAGCCAGGCCAAGGTGGCCGGCCAGGTGCGGGTCAAGCTCTACAAGGGCAACGTCTCGGTCATCGGCCGCACCAGCCCCTACAGCCTCTACGACCAGGACCTCGTCACCTTCGAGGAGGGCAAGGTCGCCTACGATCACCGCGACGCCGGCGGCTTCATCAAGCTCAACGCCCTGCGCCTGCGTGTCCTGGCCAAGCGCGACCAGCGCGGCGGCTAGGCTTCACGGCCCTTCGACACGAGAAAGCCCCGCCGGCGACGGCGGGGCTTTTTTGTTGGACTGCTGTCGACCCATGGCCCGCGCCGTCAGGGCGCCGCCTCGGAGGCCGCTTTGCCGCTTTCCAACTGGCTGCGCATCCACGCCGCGAACTGCTGCTCAATGAAGGTCTGCCGGAAGCGAAGCTTTTCCTCGGCGCCGAGCCCGCTCTTCGGCGCGAAGCGATACGTCCAGGCGACATGGGTCATTCCAGACGCGGGCCGGGTGTTGACGATTTCGCCCACCGCGTAGGCGACGTCGCGAAACTTCGGGCTGGTGTAGTTCCAGACCACGTACCTGAAACGCCGGCTGCCGTCGCTCGCCTCGGCCAGCAGCACCTCTTCGACGGTCGTGGATCCGTCGGTGAGGCAGACCAGCCTGCGCGAGCCGACGCCGCCGTAGCCCTGCTCCGACAGCCTGATCGTCCCGGCCACGCCCGGAAGGTCCTTCGTCGGCCGGATGGCTTCCTCCAGCGGGCGGTTGAGAGGCGGGGCCGCGAACGGCCGGGCGACATCGATCTCCTCGACGTGGCTCAGCAAGTCCTCGAGCGGCGCGAGGTCCGGGCGAGGCGGATTGATGAATCCGGCGGGCTTTTCACAAGCCAGGCTCTGGCCCAGACCTTGACCAGGCAGCAGGACGCCGAGGAGCGCCAGCGCGAAGCGAAACCGATGTCTGAGCTTGTCCATGCACGATAGTGTGGGTGAAACCGTTCCGCGGGCTATTCGCATATGAAACGCAATCGGCCCGACCCGCTGAGCCCAAGGAAGAAGCCGCAACAGCGACGTTCGCGCGTCACGATCGACGCGATCTTCGAGGCGGCTATTCAGGTTTTGCTGGCCGAGGGCCTCGACAAGATCACCACGATCCAGATCGCCGACCGGGCCGGCGTTTCCGTCGGCTCCGTGTACCAATATTTTCCGAACAAGCGCGCCCTGCTCGCGGCGGTGGTCAGGCGCCATATCGGCGAAGTCGTCGACGCCACGATCGCCGCCTGCCAGTCGGCGCACGGGAAATCGGTGGCCGAGATGTGCGCGGCGATGATGGACGCCTTCGTCACGGCGAAGGCGCGGAGGCCGGAGGTCTCGCGCGCGCTGTATCTGCCGACGGCGCTGGTCAACGCCGACGCCATCGTCAAGGAAGAGTCGGCCCGCTGCGCCCGAGCCGTGCACGACATGCTGGTCACCGCGAGCGACGCGAGGTTCGCGCAGGCTCAAGAGGTGAGCGGCGTGCTGATCGCGTCCCTCGTGGGGCCGACACGCGCGGCGATCGAAGGACACGCCGACCTCAGCGCCTTCGACGGACTGAAGCAGCACCTCACCGCGCTCGGCGTGGGCTACCTGAAAGAGGTGTCGACGCCGCGAGAGGCCGGCCCGCTCGGCGAACAGCCCAGCCGTCCGACGGGTGGGTGAGGATGTCGCGCGTCAGGCCGTCGCCCCGCCGGTCGGCTGCACCAGACTGGGGGCCAGGTTCACGCCGGTCTTGTTGTAGATCACCCAGCCGATCAGCTTGAACGTCGCGTCCAGCAGTTGCTGGGCCAGGACCAGGGTCATGAACTTGGTGAACTGCAGGGTCTGGTTGAAGGCCAGCTGCTGGTTGCGCATGATCATGTCGGCCGCCTCGGCCGGGATCTGGTTGTTGGCCAGGGCCAGGCGGGTCTGCATCGTCGCCTCGGCCAGGCTGCGCAGATAGCCGGCCACCACCGACTTGTTGGCGTTCCACCATTCGGTGGACACCCCGCCCAGTTCGTCCTGCAGCGCCGAGACCAGCTCGTCCACGTTGTCGATATGCAGGTTCGCGAAGTCGACCATCGGTTTCCGCCCCTAACCTAGTTCTTCATGGCGCCGACGGCCTTGGCCGCCTGGTCGCAGCTGACCATCATGGCCGTGGTCGCCCCCGTTCCCGGGACGACGCCGTAGGTCTTGTGCAGCGCCGCCAGGCCCGAGACCTGGGCGCTGCAGCCCTTGATGAAACCGACCGTCTGGTCGCGCGCGTCCTCGGCCCGCTTGCCGGCGACGGGCGCCGAGGCGGCTCGTACGGCGACCACGGCCAGGGCCCCCTGGATGGTGGCGTAGGTGTCGACCGCGCCGGGATAGGTCGCCTTATCCTGGTAGAGGCCCATCTCGGCCTGGGCCGCCAGCTTGGCCACGCTCTCGTAGGCGCTGGTGGTCTTCTGATCGAGGGTGGCGTCATAGGGCGGCGCGAACAGCGCGCACGCGCTCAGGACCAGCGCCAGGCCGGCGACGGTCGCGCCGCGGCCTATGGTGCGGACGGCTTGGACAAGGCTCATCTGGCGTCTCCCCCTGGACCAACCATGGGCTGTAACCGCGCCCGGCTCAAGCGACCTTCGTTATTTGACTTCGCCGGGCCGATAGGTCCGCTCGACGTGGCCCGTCAGCTGGTCGGGATAGAAATAGACCGTCCGCAGATCGCCCTTGGCGTAGCGCTGGGCCTGGTCGGCGAAGTGTTTGGAGGCCGGATCGCCGCTCTCGCCGCCGGCCGACACGGCCAGGGCCTTCAACTTCGGTCCGAACTCGACCACGGCCACGAAGCTGTTGCCGCTGGTCCCGTAGTACTTCTTGGTCCCCGGGTAGCGCTTGGCCCCGAACGAGGCCAGCGAGCCCCACTGGCCCGAGGCGAAGGGTACGGGGATCGAGGGCTTGGCGTCGTCGAAGGTCTGGACGATGGCGCCGTCGTTGCGCTGGAAGCGGTTGATCTGGCCCCACGGCGTGCGCCAGTCGCCGAAGTCGGCCGCCAGGCGGTCCGACGCCTCGGCCAGGGCCGCCAGCTTCTGGGCCGGCGTCGTGGCCTCGGCCATGTACTTGTAGACCGACACGCCTTGTTTCTTGGCTTCGGCGGACGACCTAGCCCACAGGGCCTCGCCCCAGAAGACCGCCAGGGAGGTCTCGGTGGAGCCTTCCGACCACTTCAGGTCCCAGGCCTTCAGCGCCGCCATCTGATCGGTCAGCAGCGCCTTCGTCGGATCGCCGTCGGGCGTCTCGTCATAGGCCTTGGACAGGGTCGGGATCAGGTCGGCGAAGGCGGTCAGGTAGGGATCGTAGGCGGCGGCGATCAGGGTCGGCAGGGTGAAGTCCTTGCGGGCGCTCAGCACACGGGTGGCGTGGATCCCGCGCGGCGTCTCGCCGACGCTGTCCATGTAGCGCGGGAAATCGGCCTGCCTGGGGCTGTAGGGACCGGCCGCCGAATAGGGCCAGTTGTTGGTGTTCATCAGCCAGCCGTTGGGCGGGTTCTTCAGATGCGGCGCCTCGGACAGCGCGTGCAGGCCGTTCCAGTCGGTGGCCGGATCCGAGCCGTCGACCGGCTTGGTGTAGTCGAAGCGGTCGTCGCGCTTGGGGATGAACTGCGGGTGCAGATAGGCCACCTCGCCCTTGTCGTCGGCGAACAGGGTGTTGTTCGAGGAATTGGCCTTCAGCTCGGCCACCTTCAGGAAGCTGGCGTAGTCGGTCGCCTTGGTGCGCAGGAACGACTGCTCCAGCGCCTCCACCGGCTTGTACATCATGGCGAAGGCCACCCATTTGCCGTCCGCCGCCCGGACGATGGGGCCGTGGTGGGTGCGGTAGACGGTGAAGGTCTTCTTCGCCAGCGATCCGTCGGTCGCCTTGTAGGGGACCTCGACGGTCGAGACGGTCGCGGGCCGTTCCTCGCTCCCGTACTTGTAGAACAGCTTGCCGTCCTTGCGGACGATCGTCTCGGCGAACTCGTCCACCACGTCGACCGTGCTGGAGGTGTGCATCCAGCCGGCATGGGCGTTGAAGCCCTGATAGACGAAGAACTGGCCCCAGGTCGCCGCGCCATAGGCGTTCAGCCCCGCGTCGCTGCTCATCTGCAGTTCGGAGCGGAAGAAGAACGAGGTGTGCGGGTTGATCAGCAGCAGGGCGTGGCCGTCCCTGGTGTTGGACGGGGCGATGGCGAAGCCGTTCGAGCCGGTCGGTTCGCGGAATTCCACGGCTTGGGCGAACTCGCGGGCCTTCACCTGCGCCGAGGCCTGGATCTGCGGCTTGCCGTAGAAGGCCTCCAGCTCGCCCAGCGAGATCCGCTCGACGTCGCCGCCGATGCTGCCCTCGGTGAAGCTCAGCGCCATCCACGGCTCGAACCGGGTGATGACCTTCGGCTTCGTGTCCGGATGGGTGGCCAGGTAGAAGTTCAGCCCGTCGGCCCAGGCGTCCATCAGCGCCTTCAGCCAGGCGGGGCTCTTGGCGTAGCGGGCCTGGAGGTCGGCGGGATCGACGAACAGCTTCATCCGCAGGTCCTGCCAGACGGCCGTCTCGCCTTCAGCCTCGGCCGTGCGTCCCAGGGCGGTCAGATAGTTGGCCTCGACCCGATTGAAGTCGTCCTCGGCCTGGGCGTAGACCATGCCGAACACCGCGTCGGCGTCGCTCTTGCCGTGCACGTGGGCGATCCCCCAGTCGTCGCGGACGATCCGCACCCGCGCCGCCGTGGCGCGCTGGCGGGCCAGGTCGCCCGCGGGCGTCGCCGCCAGGGCCGGGGCCGCCAGGGTCGGCGCGGCCAGGGTCGGCGCGGAAAGCGCCGCGTAGGCGGCCGACAGCAGCAACAGAGTCCCGATACGCAAACCACGCCCTCCCGATCCAGGACGCGGACCGTCGGGCGCCGCCCGCGCCTTGTCCAGACCCGGCCGAGCGCCGGATGCGATCAGGCGCGCGTCGCGCGAAAAGCGGGCGCGGCGGCGATCAAGGGATGTTGGGGAGGTCCTTGGTGGAGCCGAGGGGAATCGAACCCCTGACCTCCTCATTGCGAACGAGGCGCTCTACCATCTGAGCTACGGCCCCAAGGAAGCGCGGAAATACGTTGGGCCGGCGGGCTCGTCAAGCGCCCGGTTGCCTCTATCGGCGGCCATTGCTTGCCAGGGCCGTCAAGGCGCGGCAAGAAGCGGTGCACTTGGACGGGAAGCTCATGGTCGACATCCTCAAATTCGTCTTCTTCATCCTCGATGCGCTGCTGGGCCTGCTGTGGTGGGCGATCATCATTTCGGCCGTGCTCAGCTGGCTGGTGGCCTTCGACATCATCAATCTGCGCAACCGGGTGGTCTATCAGATCAGCACCGTGCTGGACCGGGTGACGGCGCCGGTGCTGCGGCCGTTCCAGCGGATCATTCCGCCGCTGGGCGGCGTCGACATCAGCCCGATCATCGTGCTGCTGATCATCACCGGCGTGCGGGCCTTCCTGTTGCCGGGCCTGCTCCGGTTCCTGATCGGCCTGACCGGCGGCGGCTACTATTAAGCCATGCGCCTGGCGGTCCGCCTCACCCCGCGCGGCGGGCGCGAGGCGATCGACGGCTGGGCGGTCGACGGCGACGGCCGGCCCTATCTGAAGGTGCGGGTCGCCGCCCCGCCGGTCGAAGGCGCGGCCAACGCCGCCCTGCTGGCCTTGCTGGCCAAGACCCTGGGCGTGCCCAAGTCCTCCCTGTCCATCGCCTCGGGCGCCGGGGCGCGGCTCAAGCTGGTCGATGTCGGCGACTGCGACGCGTTGTCGCTGGCGCGCGCCCTGGGGCCGCCGCCGGGGGCCGTTTCGTGACACGTTTGGGCAAGGCGTGATCACAAATCTCACCGCGCGGCCGCCGACGATCTGAAAATGCCCGCCTGGAGCCCGAACCGGGGCAGGTTCGGTCCGTGGTCCGAGGAAAAAGCCGCGAACGAATCCGGTTCTTTCACCCCCTCTTAGCGACGATGTTTCATGCTATGGGCTCTTCACGCGTGGCGGGGGCCGCGCGGCACGGGGGGCTGTGTGGACGACGTACGACATCAGTCGGGAGAGATGAGGGCGGCGCTCGCGCGTCGCGGCAATCTCTATCTGCGCGTCGTCGCCACGGTGATGATCGCCCTGATGCTGCACGCCTTCATGGGCGCCAGCTGGACCTGGCTGTGGGCCGGCGCCTACGCGGCCGCCCAACTGCTCGAGCTGCTGCTGATCAGCCGGCTGGTGCGACATCCCGATTCCGGCCGAGCCTTGCGGTTCGCCGTGGCGGCCATGCCGGCGATCACCTCGATCATCTTCGGCTTCCTGTCGATCCCGCTGTTCGCCTCGTCCGTGCGCTTCGCCCCGACCCTGGGCGGCATGCTGCTGGCGGGCGCCCTGCTGAACGTCATCGTCGTCAATTCCAGCCTGAGATCGGCGACGATCTCGGCCGCCGCCCCGCACGTGGTCTATCTGCTGATCGTGCCGTTCGTGGCCCGCTCGGCCAATCCGACCGCGTCCCTGGCCGACGCCCTGTGGCTGGGCGTGGTGCTGCTGATCGTCTCGGTGTTCGTGGCCGCCCGCACCCTGGAGCGGGCCCTGCGGGCCGAGGCCGCCGCCAAGGAGGAGGCCGAGCGCCGCCGCCACGAGGCCGAGGAGGCCGTCGCCGCCAAGTCGGCCTTCGTGGCCATGATCAGCCACGAGCTGCGCACGCCGATCAGCGCCATCCTGGCCGGGGCGGCGCGCCTGCACAGCGACGTGCCCGAGGCCGCCTCCAAGCTGCACGCCCAACTGATCGGCGACGCGGGCGCGATGATGCGCACCCTGCTCAACGACCTGCTGGACCTGTCGCGCCTGGACGCCGGGCGGATGTCGGTCGAGCAGGCGCCGTTCGACCTGCGCCAGGCCATGGCCGACACCCTGCGTCTGTGGCGGCCGGACGCCAACAAGAAGGGCCTTCGCCTGCGCGTCGAGGGCGCGGCCCATCTTCCGCGCTGGGTCGCGGGCGATTCCATGCGGCTGCGCCAGGTGCTCAACAACCTGCTGTCCAACGCCATCAAGTTCACCGCGCGGGGCGCGATCACCGTGCGGCTGACCGCGCGCGAGGAGGCCGACCATCTGGTGTTCGAGGCGATCGTCGCCGACACCGGACGCGGCCTGACCGAGGAACAGCTGGCGCGGCTGTTCACGCCGTTCGACCAGCTGGCCTCCAACGTGGCGCGCGAGCACGGCGGTTCGGGCCTGGGCCTGGTGATCAGCCGCGAGCTGGCCCGGCTGATGGGCGGCGACCTGACGGTGACCAGCAAGCCGGGCAAGGGGGCGCGCTTCCGCCTCCAGGTCCGGGTCGAGACCGCCGAGGCGCCGGACGCCCGGGCCGGCGGGGCGATCGTCGAGGGCGCGCGGGTGCTGGTGGTCGACGACCACATGGTCAACCGCCGCGCCATCGAACTGGTGCTGCAGTCGTTCGGCATCCAGCCCACCCTGGCCGAGTCCGGCGAGCGGGCCTTGGAGCTGCTGCATTCCGAGGTGTTCGACGTCATGCTGATGGACGTCTACATGCCGGGCATGGACGGCCGTGACGCCACGCGCCAGCTGCGCGCCGCCGACGGTCCCAACCGCGACATCCCGGTGATCGCCGTCACCGCCTCGGCCACCGCCAAGGACTGGGAAGCCTGCCATGCGGCCGGCATGAACGCCCACGTCGCCAAGCCGATCGACCCCAGCCAACTGCACGCGGCGCTGAGCGAAGTGCTGCCGGCGGCGGCGGCTTCCAGCCGGGTGGCGGCCTAGTTCACGCGAACGCTTGCCCCCTACGGGCCTTCGGCCGTCTTCCCCCTAGGGGGGCGGACAGGCGGCGGAGCCGCCAGGCGGGGGCAAGGGTTCGGTGGCGTGGAGCACCTCGGCAAGCCTCTCCCGCAACGCCTCGTGATCCTTCATCTGGCACTCCCACACCGTCTCCACGCGCCAGCCGGCGGCGGTCAGGTCGGCGAGGTTCCGTGCGTCGCGCGCTTTGTTACGACCGAGCTTGGCCAGCCAGTAGTCGCGATTGGCCTTGGGCACGCGAGAGCCCCGCGCGCAGTCGTGGCCGTGCCAGAAGCAGCCGTGGACGAAGATCGCCAGTCGCCGGCCCGGCATCGCCACGTCGGGCGAGCCGGGCAGGTCCTTGCGGTGCAGGCGGTAGCGCGCGCCCAGGCCGGTTAGCAGGCGGCGCAGCAGCAGCTCTGGCTTGGTGTCCCGGCTCTTGATCCGGGCCATGACAGCCGAGCGCTTGGCGGGGTCGAAGACGTCGCTCATGGCGTCCTAACGTCCCCGCCTCGAGCTTGGATCAGAGGCCCTCGAACAACGCCGTCGACAGATAGCGTTCGGCGAAGCTGGGGATGATCGCCACGATCAGCTTGCCGGCGTATTCGTCGCGCAGGGCCAGGTCGAAGGCCGCGGTCAGGGCCGCGCCGGAGCTGATGCCGACCGGCAGGCCCTCGGTCGAGGCCGCCTTGCGGGCCATGGCGAAGCTGTCGTCGTTGCTCACCTGGATGACCTCGTCGATCACCCCGCGGTCGAGGATGCCCGGCACGAAGCCGGCGCCGATGCCCTGGATCTTGTGCGGGCCGGGCGCGCCGCCCGACAGCACGGCCGAGGCTTCCGGCTCGACCGCGACCATCTTCACCGACGGCTTGCGGGCCTTCAGCACCTGGCCGACGCCCGAGATGGTGCCGCCGGTGCCGACGCCCGAGACCACGGCGTCGACGGCGCCGGCCGTGTCGTTCCAGATCTCCTCGGCCGTCGAGACGCGGTGGATCAGCGGGTTGGCGGTGTTCTCGAACTGCTGGGGCATCACCGCGCCGGGGGTGGCCTCGATGATCTCCTGGGCCCGGGCGACGGCGCCGCGCATGCCCTTCTCGGCCGGGGTCAGCTCCAGCTTGGCGCCCAGCAGCAGCAGCATCTTGCGGCGTTCGATCGACATGCTCTCGGGCATGACCAAGGTCAGCTTGTAACCCTTGGCGGCGGCCACGAAGGCCAGGGCGATGCCGGTGTTGCCGCTGGTCGGCTCGACGATCACGCCGCCCGGCTTCAGCAGGCCCTTGGCCTCCAGATACTCGATCATCGCCACGCCGATGCGGTCCTTGACCGAGGCCAGCGGGTTGAAGAACTCCAGCTTGGCCACGACCGTGCCCTTGGGCTTCAGCTCGGCGGTCAGGTTGGGCAGCCGGACCAGCGGCGTGTCGCCGACCGTGTCGAGGATCGAGTCGAAGATCTTGCCGCGCCCGGCGCGCTTGAACCGCGCGGCGTCGTAGATCGAGGAGGCGTCGTCCATGGGAAGTCTCGCTTGGTGTGGGATTGTCGGCCCTGGGGTTAATCCACCTTAGGCCGTGGGTTTTGGCGTGTCAGCGGCTCATTCGGCGGCGAGCGACGCAGATTTCCTGAGGGCGAGCGGAGTCAAAAGCCGTTCGGACAGCCAGCGCACCACCGGGGCGGCCACGCCGTCGCCGATCACGTGCAGGCCGGCGGTGGCGCTCCTGGGCAGGCGGTAGGCGTCGGGCAGGCCCATCAGCCGGGCGCCCTCGCGCGGGCTGAGCAGGCGCGAGCGCACCTGGCCCTTGTCGATCACCAGCAGGGTCTGGCGCGAGGAGCCGCCGCGCGGGGTGCGCAGGCAGCCGGCCAGGCCGTCGAAGCGCACCTCGGCCCGCTGCTCTCCGCCGCGCATCCGCCGGAAGACGGCTCCGACCGCGCGCTCGCCGCTCTGGACACGGGCCTCGACGGCGGCGCGGTGAAGCGGCGCCATCAGGTCGAGCAGGGTTTGGGTGGCTTCGTCCGTCCGCCAGTTCACCTGGTCGTCGGGTTCGAGCAGGGCGGAAAGGTCGGTGTTGCGAGCGGGCGGGGCGTCCAGGCCCCACCAGGTCCAGGCCGCCTGCAGCTCGGCGGGCAGGCGGGCGTGGGCCTCGCGCACGGCGCGGGTCTGGAACGGGCTTGGCCCCGTCAGGCCGTCGGCCGGCAGGCGGGTGGCGATCACGAACACCCGGGGCCGCGACTGCGGGACGAAGCGAGCGGCGTCGATCTCCAGGGCGCCGAAGCGGTAGCCCTGGTCGCAGAGCGCGCGGCACAGGGCCGTGAAGTCGGCCCCGCCGTGCGAGGTCAGCAGGCCGACGACGTTCTCGACCACCACCGTGTCGGGCCCGCGCCTCTCGGCGTTCAGCGCCTCCATCAGCTTCCAGAAACCGAAGAAGGCCGAGGAGCGTCCGCCCTGCAGGCCCGCCCGGGCGCCGGCCAGGCTGAAGTCCTGACAGGGGCTGGAGGCCCAGGCGAGATCGGCTTGGCCGGGCAGGTCGGCGGGCGCGATCTTCCAGACGTCGCCCTCGTGGAAATGAGATGCCGCGTCCGCATGGTTGTCGCGATAGGTCGCGGCCTTGACCGGATCGAAGTCGTTGGCGAACGCGCAGGTCCAGGCGTCGCCCAGGCCCAGGCGCGCCATCCCGCCGCCGGCGAAGAATTCGTAGAAGGAAGGGCCCGAGGCGCTGGAAGCGTTCCGATTCATCGCGGGGGAGTCTAGCGTGAGCCGCCCCCTCTTAGATATAGGGCCAGGGATAGCGCCGCCATGCTTCGTTCCGCCGCCGCCGTTTGTTCGGTCCTGTTGCTTTCCGCTTGCGGTGAGGCCCCGATGGGCGCGTCCGAGGGGGCGTCGAGCGCGCCGGCCGATGCGCCGGCCTCGGCGCCGCCCGGACCGGACTTCTCCGGCGACTTCGTCCTGATCGGCGCCGAGCCGTTCTGGGGCGGGCGAATCCAGAGCGACGGCCTGACCCTGTCGCGGGCCGGCCAGCCGGACGTCAGCGCGGCCAACACCGGCGTGCGCGTCGAGGGCGACGTTGGCGTGTGGGGCGTGGGCGGACTGGTGTTCAAGTTGCGGCCCGAGCCCTGCTCGGACGGCATGTCGGACCGTCGCTACGACTATCGCGCCGAGGTGACGCTCAACGGTCAGACCCTGAAGGGCTGCGCGGCGGCGCCGGTGGACCTGCAGGCCCAGCCGGATCCCTAGTGCCTCAGGTCTTAGTTGCCGACGTCCATCAGCTCGTAGTGACCGCGCGCGTCCAGGTTCTGGCGAATGGCGCCGGGGACGGGCAGCAGCAGGCCGATCGAGACGGCGGCGACGGTGGCGAGGGCGAAGAGGGCCTTGACGGTGGAAGCCATGGCGGCGGGTCCTGGTTGGATGATCTCCGCCGAGGGGCGGCTTATCGGCAACAGAGATGGTTGCGGTTTGCCGGCGTTCAAGAGGGTCTCGGCCCCGCATCCCAAAATTCGTTGATCGCCGTTTTTCGGACCCGTCGTCCGGCTCATATGGGACCCCGAACGCAAAACGCCACCGGGCGCGAACCCGGTGGCGTCTCGTGGATGAGTCGGGGACAGGCGCATGCGCCTGCCCCCAGTCGTGGCTCTAGAAGATCTCGAACAGCCCGGCCGCGCCCATGCCGCCGCCGATGCACATGGTCACCACGCCCAGCTTGGCCTTGCGGCGCTTGCCTTCCAGCAGCAGGTGGCCGGCGCAGCGGGCGCCGGTCATGCCGAACGGGTGGCCGATGGCGATCGAGCCGCCGTTGACGTTGTACTTCTCCGGATCGATGCCCAGGCGGTCGCGGCTGTAGAGGCACTGCGAGGCGAAGGCCTCGTTCAGCTCCCACAGGTCGATGTCGTCGACCTTCAGGCCGTGGCGTTCCAGCAGGCGCGGCACGGCGAAGACCGGGCCGATGCCCATTTCGTCGGGCTCGCAGCCGGCGATGGCGAAGCCCTTGAACAGGCCCAGGGGCTCCAGGCCGCGACGGGCCGCTTCCTTGGCTTCCATCACCACCACGGCGGCGGCGCCGTCCGACAGCTGGCTGGCGTTGCCCGCGGTGACGAAGTTGCCCGGGCCCTTGACGGGCTCCAGCTTGACCAGGCCCTCGAGGGTGGTCTCCGGACGATTGCACTCGTCCTTGGTGACCACGTAGTCGACCAGGCTCTCTTCCTTGGTCTCCTTGTTGACCACCTTCATCTTGGTGGCCATCGGCACGATCTCGTCGTCGAACAATCCGGCGGCCTGGGCGGCGGCGATCCGCTGCTGGCTGCGCAGCGAATATTCGTCCTGGTACTCGCGGCTGATGTTGTAGCGCTTGGCCACGATGTCGGCGGTGTCGATCATCGCCATCCACAGGGCCGGCTTCTCGCGCATCAGCTTTTCTTCGGTGATGTGGAAGCGGTTCATGTGACCGCCGCCCTGGACCAGCGAGATCGACTCCACCCCGCCGCCGATGGCGACCGGGGCGCCGTCGTTGCGCACGTAGTTGGCGGCGGTGGCGATGGCCTGCAGGCCCGAGGAGCAGAAGCGGTTGACGGTCTGGCCCGAGGTGGTGACCGGCAGGCCGGCCCAGATGGCGGCGTTGCGCGCGACGTTCATGCCGGTGGCGCCCTCGGGGCCGCCGCAGCCCAGGACGACATCTTCCACTTCCGGGCCTTCCAGGCCCGCTCGGCTGACGGCGTGCTGGATGGCGTGGCCGGCCATGGCCGCGCCGTGGGTGTTGTTGAACCCGCCGCGGTTGGACTTGGCCAGGCCGGTCCGGGCGTAAGAGACGATGACCGCTTCGCGCATTTGGGCGCACTCCCCTTTAAAACGTTAGTTTGAATTGGGGCCACCCTAGACCGGGATTTCCGTCCGCGAAAGGTCACGCGAACGTAAAGCGATGCGGTCGACGGTTGCGGCAATGCTTGCCAGGCAAGAGCTTCAAAGCTTGAGCATTCCCCAGCGTCATCCTGAAGAGAAGTCGGGACATTGTTGCCCGCAATCCACTCTTCTTCAGAAAGGTTCGTGCGCCGACGCTCTGATCTAGTTTGCCGTTGACTTTCGATGATTCGGGCAAGAACGCTCAGGTTGTGGCCCATAACTATAATCTAATGGCCGCTAAAAACATAAGCGGGAGGAATTTCATGCGCCCTGTAATCCGTCGCCGGCATTCGCTGCTGGCCGCCACCGCCCTGGCGGCCTCGATCGCCGCCCTGCCGGCGATCGCCAGCGCCCAGCAGTCCAACAACACCGTCGAGGAACTGATCGTCACCGCCACCAAGCGCGACGCGACCATCCTCGACGTGCCGTTCTCGATCAACGCCCAGACCCAGGCCGACATCCAGAAGTCGGGGGCGGTCACCCTCGAGGACCTGTCGCGCAACGTCGCCAGCCTGACGATCCAGAACCTCGGCCCAGGCCAGAGCCAGGTGTCGGTGCGCGGCGTCTCGGCCGGCCAGGTGGTCCGCGACCAGCCGGGCGTGAAGGAGCAGGTCGGGGTCTATCTCGACGAGTCGGTGATCTCGCTGTCGCTGTTCACGCCCGACGTCGACCTGTTCGACCTGAACCGGGTGGAGACCCTGCGCGGCCCGCAAGGCACGCTGTTCGGCTCGGGCTCGGTCGGCGGCACCATCCGCTACATCACCAACCAGCCCAAGCTGGGCGCCTACGAGGGCGTGGTCGAGGCCAACGTCAACGTGTTGGATGGCGGCGACGTCGGCGGCTACATCAAGGGCGCGGTCAACCTGCCGCTGTCGGACAAGGCGGCCCTGCGGATCGTCGGCTACGACACCGAATATGCCGGCTTCGTCGATGCGCTGGGCGAAAACGGGACCAAGAAGAAGAACGTCAACGACGGCAATCGCCGCGGCGGCCGGGTCTCGCTGCTGATCGAGCCGACCGAGAACATCAGCATCACCCCACGCCTAGTCTATCAGGAAATCCACGCCGGCGGCTTCAACCGCCAGGAAGCGTTCAACCTGTTCGCCAACCCCTTCACCACCACCCGCCCGGCCATCACCCTGGGCAAGCGCGAGCAGTACCTGCTGCTGGACGAGAGCTTCGGCGACAAGACGTTCCTGGGCGACCTGACCGCCTCGTTCGGCTTCGGCGGCATGGAGCTGACCTCGGTCACCAGCTACATCGACCGCAAGATCGACGTGAACCGCGACGCCAGCGCCCTGAGCGGCAGCGTCTCGGTGGACCTGGGCTTCCCGGACGCGGCGGTCACCCTGCCGTCCAAGCTCGTCGACACCACCGACCTGGAGCAATTCACCCAGGAAGTGCGCCTGGGCTCGGACAACGACAGCCCGTTCCAGTGGCTGGTCGGCGCGTTCTATTCGAAGGTCGACCGGGTCTATAACCAGCGCCTGCCGACGCCCGGCTACGACGCCTATACCGACGCCACCCTGGGCGCGGGCACCTCGGCCGCCGTGGCCAACGGCTTCCCGGCCAACTCGCCCTACAACGCCTCGCTGCCCTACGACATCAAGCAGAAGGCGGTGTTCGGCGAGGCCAGCTACGAGATCGACAAGCTGACCATCACGGCCGGCGGCCGCTACTACGACTTCAAGGAAGAGCGCCGGTTCACCTCGGGCGGCCTGTTCGCCAACGGCGACGACCAGACCGACAAGACCTCGTCCGACGGTTTCACCCCGCGCCTGCTGGTCAGCTACAAGGCCAACTCCGACCTGACCTTCAACGCCCAGGCCTCCAAGGGCTTCCGGTTGGGCGGGGTCAACGACCCGCTGAACCTGCCGCTGTGCTCGCCGCAGGACGAGGCCATCTTCGGCGGCTACCAGTCGTATGACGACGAGACGCTGTGGAACTACGAGACCGGGATCAAGTCGCGGTTCGGGCGCTTCAGCTTCAACGGGGCGGCCTTCTACACCGACATCAAGAACCTGCAGACCACCCTGGACGCCGGCTCGTGCTCGTCGCGCGTGGTGTTCAACGTGCCCAAGGCCCACACCATGGGGCTGGAGGGCGAGCTGACGGCCCGCCTGGCCGAGGGCTTGGACATCGGGATCTCGGGCAGCGTGCTGCAGGCCGAGTTCGACACCACGGTCACGGACGGCACGGGCGCGATCATCGGCGGCATCCGCGAAGGCAACCGCCTGCCCTCGGTGCCCAACTTCCAGATCTCGTTCAACGCCACCTATACGCGGACCCTGACCGACACCATGGACGGCTACATCACCGCCTCGTTCCAGCACGTGGGCAGCCGTTACACCCAGGCCAGCGACCAGGAGGACAATCCGCGCTCGTTCGTCTCGGGCCTGCCTTTCGGCGGGGCTTCGGGCAATAACGCCACCATCGTGGACCTGAAGCTGCCGGAGTACGACCTGATCAACCTCAGCGCCGGCCTGCAGATGGACAACGGCCTGGACATCATCGCCTACGTCAACAACCTGACCGACGAAAACGCCCTGCTGTCGTTCGACCGCGAACGCGGCGGCCGGGCGCGACTGGGCTACACGATCGGCCAGCCCCGCACCGCCGGGGTGACGGTCCGCAAGTCGTTCTAGGTGGAGCCGGGGACATGCCCTCGCGGCGTGTCCCCGTTTTCACGCGCGGCGCTGGTCTTTGGGGACACGCCGCAAGGGCGTGTCCCCCATCCCAGCTATTTCTGGGCCTGAGGTTCGGTCAGGAGATCGGCGTGGCGGTGGATCATCTTCCAGTCGCCGTCCTCGCGGCGGAAGATCTCGGTGACCCGCAGGTGCATTTCGGCCGGTTCGTCCTGGCCGGCGAACCGGACGGACGCGTGCTGCAGGCCGGTCCAGTAGGCCAGGTCGCCGCTGGCCTGGCTGTGCAGGATCTCCAGCGTCGTCTCGCCGCCGGCCTCCATGCTTCGGGCGCCGCGGGCGTTGACCGCGGTCACGTGGCCGGCGCCCTGCTCGCGCCCGCCCCTCGGCGGAAAGAAGGTGGCCGGATTGGCCTGGGCGGCGATCTCGCCCAGCGGTCCGGCGTCGCCGTTGACATAGGCCTGGGCGACCTGGCGGCGCTGGTCGAGGAAGGCGGTGAAGTCGTCCTGATCGGTCATCGGAGCCTCCTGGTGCTAGGCCCAAAACGCGCGACGGCGCCGGAGGTTTTGCCCTAGCGCGGCAGAACGGTCAGTCCGTCCGGCAGTTCGTTGCTGTCGTCCGGGCGGGGCGGGATGTGGGCGGCCAGGATGGCGCCCGCCCGGGCGATGGCCGCCACGAAGCCGTCGGCGATCGCCCCGCGCTTGAGGCCGGCGACCAGGTCGGCCACCACCTCGTCCCAGACCGCCTTGGGCGCGGCGGCGTGAATGCCTTCGTCGGCGATCACCTCGACGCGGTGCTCGGCCAGGGCGGCGAAGATCAGCACGCCGGTGCGGTGACGGGTCAGGTGCAGGTCCTTGGTCAGGAAATAGTCCAGCGCCGCCTGGCGCACCCGGGCCTTCTTCACGGCGGCGGGGATCAGCGCGTGACGCACGGCGGGGATCCAGACCAGGGCGGCGACGACGGCGAAGATCGCCGCCTGCAGGCCGACATAGGTCAGCAGGGCCGACAGGATGGCGACGTCCTGGGCGGCGGCGTGGCCGATGCTCCAGCCGCCGAACAGGCGGCTCAGCATCTCGGGCCGGAAGCCGGCCAGCAGGGCCAGGGCCGGGACCAGCAGGGCCGCGCCGGTCGCCCAGATCAGCGGAACCGAACGGTCGTCGCCGACCTCTGGGGCCAGCACGCAATAGATCTCGCCGGCGGTGGTCTTCTCGGCGTCGGCCACGGCCTTGGCGATGCGGTCCTGGTCGGCTTGCGAAAGGCTTTTCATCACCAACTCCCCGAGGATCCGCCGCCGCCGAACGAACCGCCGCCGCCGGAGAAGCCGCCCCCTCCGCCGCCGCCGCTTCCGCCGCCGCCCCAGCCACCGCCACCGCCGCGGCCGCCGCTCAGCATGCCGTTCAGGATGATCCAGGGCAGGGCCGAACCCAGCCCGCCGCCCCGGCCGCCCCGACCGCGCCGGCCGAAGATCTGGCTGAGCACGACGATGACGATGAACAGGATCAGCAGGGCCAGGATCGGCGAGGCGCCGGTGCTGCGCTCGGCCTCTTCCGAGACCTTGAACGCCTGCGCCGCCTTGGCCTTGGCCTCTTCGTCGGGGAGGGCCAGCTGCTCGATGACCGCGTCGGTCCCGGCGGTGACCCCGCCCTCCAGGTCGCCGGCCTTGAACTTGGGCAGGACGGCGGTCTGGATGATGACGCTGGACAGGGCGTCGGTCAGGATCGGTTCCAGACCGTAGCCGACCTCGAGGCGCACCTTGCGTTCGGTCGGGGCGACGATCAGCAGGGCGCCGGTGTTGGTCCCCTTCTGGCCGATGCCCCAGGTGCGGCCCAACTGGTAGCCGTAGTCCTCGATCTCGTAGCTTTGCAGGTCGGGCACGGTGGCCACCACCAGCTGGCGGCCGGTGGTCTTCTCCAGGTTTTCCAGCTTGGTCGTCAGCTCGGCCTCGACCTGCGGCGACAGGATGTTGGCGTTGTCGACGACGCGGCCGGTCAGAGCCGGGAAGGTGGGGCCGGCGGCCAGCGCGGGCGTCACGAACGCCAGGACAAGGGCCATCAATAGTCCGCTCATCCCGACGAACGTCGGGATCCAAGCCGATCGCCGGGATGAGCGGATGCAGAACACGCTAGTTCGCCGGGCCGGGCTGGGTGTTGGCCGACGGGGCCGGCGGGGCGCCGAAGTCGATGCTGGGCGCCGACTGGGCGTTGGCCGTGGCCTGGAACAGCTGGGCCGGCTTCTGGCTGCCGTACAGGGTCTTGGCCCAGATCACGCTCGGGAAGGTGCGCAGGGTGGTGTTGTAGACCTGGGCCGTCTGATTGTAGTCCCGCCGGGCGATCGAGATGCGGTTCTCGGTGCCTTCCAGCTGGCTCTGCAGGGCCAGGAAGTTCTGGTTGGACTTCAGCTCCGGATAGCTTTCCTGGATCATCATCAGCCGGCCCAGCACGCCCGACAGCTTGTCCTGGGCGGCGGAGTATTCGGCGAACTTGGCCGGGTCGGTGATGGTCGAGGCGTCGACCTTGACCTGGGTGGCGCTGGCCCGGGCCTGGGTGACCTCGACCAGGACGCCCTTCTCCTGGGCCGCGTAGCCTTTCACGGTCGCCACGAGGTTGGGGATCAGGTCGGCGCGGCGTTGATACTGGTTCTGCACCTCGGCCCAGGCGGTCTTGGTCGCCTCGTCCTGGGTGGGGATGGTGTTGATCCCGCAGCCGGCCAGGAACAGGCTCACGGCGATGACGGGGGCGAGACGGGTGAGGGTTCTGAGCATCCGCATGAAGTCCCTTCGGGCCTGATTGGATCCGGGCTTGGCGCCGGATGTCGTTCTTGGCGGTCGTTCGACGCACACTAAGGGCGAGCTTTACGTCGATGCAAACGCGATGACGACCTGCGCGTGCATTCTCTCGCAATGCGCGCATTTGTCATCCCGTAAACGGTAGAGGCGTGGTCGCGGCGCTAAAGATCGGCGAAAGCCGCCTTGCGCGGACCCATGTAACCGAACAGCCAGGCGGCGACCTTGCGCATCTGGATCTCCTCGCTGCCCTCGGTGATCCGGTAGCGGCGGTGGTGGCGATAGATGTGCTCGAACGGCTTGTGGCGCGAATAGCCGAGGCCGCCGTGCACCTGCATGGCCCGGTCGGCGGCCTCGCAGACCAGGCGGTTAGCCCAGTAGTTGCACATCGAGACCTTGTCGGAGAGCCGCTTCTCGACCTCCGGCTTGGTCATCTGGTCCATCTCCCAGGCGGTCTTGCGGATCAGCAGGCGCAGCATCTCGGCCTGGGTCGACAGCTCGACGATCGGGAACTGGATCGCCTGGTTCTCGGCCAGGGCCTTGCCGAACGGCTTGCGCGTGCGCGCGTACTTGATGCTCTCTTCTATGCAGAAGGTCGCCGCGCCCAGGCTGGAGGCCGCCTGGCGGATGCGGTTCTCGTGCACGAAGTGCTGGGCCAGGGCCAGGCCCCCGTCCTCCGGCCCGAACATCGCCTCGTCGGGCACCCAGACCTTGGTGAAGCTGACCCGGGGGTGGTCGGTGGGCATGTTGAAGGTCCAGAGGTACTCCTCGATCTTCACGCCGGGCGCGTGGGCGGGCACCAGGAAACAGGTGATGCCCTTGGCCGAACCGTCCTCGCCGCTGGTGCGGGCGAACAGGGCGCAGTGGGTGGCCGCGTGCATGCCGGTGGTCCACATCTTCTCGCCGTCGATCCGCCAGCCGCTCTGGCCGTGATGCGCCTCACGGACGGCGCGGGTCTCCATGAAGGTGGCGTCCGAACCGTGGTTGGGCTCCGTCAGGCCGAAGGTCGGGCGGAAGGCGTGGCGGTCCAGCATGTCGGGGATCAGGTGCTGCTGGTCGGGCCGGCCGAAGTCGCGGATCATCAGCACGAACGGGTTGTTGCCGACGATCGAGTGCTCGTTCTGCAGGTCGTTGAACAGGCCCAGGCCCTTGGCCGCCAGGTGCTCGCGGATCACCGCCATCCAGAGGTTCGAACCATCCTGGCCGCCATATTCCTTCGGCAGGGCGAAGCGGTAGTGGCCGGCGGCGTCGGCGATGCCCCGGGCCTTGCCCAGCAGCTCCTCCCACTCGCGGCGCGGCAGGCCGCCGCCGTCCCAGTCGGTGCGGGCCCATTCGCGGCGGTGGTCGAAGAAGCGCTCGTTGTCGTGCTCGGCCTGCAGGGGCGCGATCTTGTCGGCGATGAACGCGTCGAGCGTCGCCAGATAGGCCGTCAGTTCCGGCGGCAGGTTGAAATCCATGGCCGCGTCTCCCTATGGCTGGCCCCGTTCGGGCTCGTCTTAGGCGAGTATGAACCGCCGTTCGGGCTCGCCAAGTCTGACGTGACGGAACGCGGGCCGGGCCTGCCTTCCAGGCGGGCAGCGGGCGAGCGTCGCCGATCCTTGGCCTTCCATGGCTTGGCGTGGTGAAGGTCTGGCCGCTAGGGTCCGGCGCGAGCATGACCGGAGGAACGCGCGTGGGCCAGATGAGAACGAGCAACCGACGGGCCGTGCTGGCGGGACTGGGCGGACTGGGCGCGACCAGCCTGGCCGGGTGCGTGACGCAAGTTGGAGGGGCGGGGGGCGGAGCCTCCGGCCTGATCGCCCCGTCCCGTCCGGCCTTCGTCGTTCCGCCCCTGGCGCCGCTGCGGATGAGCGCCGATCGCATCACCAAGATCACCGTCTGCCTGCGGCCGTTCCGGGCGGCAGGACCAAGGCTGGACGTCGAAGACGTCAACGGCAAACGCGTGGTGCACAACTACGGCCACGGCGGCAGCGGTTGGTCGCTGTCGTGGGGCTCCAGCACCATCGCCGCCGGCAAGGCGCTGGAGGGCGGGACCAAGGAGGTCGCGGTGATCGGCTGCGGCGCCCTAGGCCTGACCTCGGCCCTGCTGCTGCAGCGGGCCGGCGCCAAGGTGACGATCTACGCCAAGGAGCGCACGCCCCAGACCCGCTCCTTCCGCGCCACCGGAACCTGGTCGCCGGACTCGCGCGTCGCCGACGCCGACAAGGTCGCGCCCGGCTTCCCGGCCCTGTGGGAGGAGATGGCCCGCACCTCCTACGCCACCTACCAGACCCTGCTGGGCCTGCCTGGCGAGCCGGTGTCGTGGAGCGACCGCTACACCCTGTTCGACGGCGCCGGCGAGAGCCGGCCCCATGTTGAAGGCAAGGTGCATTTCGCTGAGTACGGCGAACGCCTGCACGACATCGTGCCCGGCTTCCACGACCTGCCGGCCGGCTCGCATCCGTTCCCGGTCGGCCGCGTGCGGCACGGCACCTCGATGCAGTTCAACGTGACCGAGATGGCTCACATGCTGACCAGCGACTTCCTGGCCGAGGGCGGCAAGATCGTGGCCATGACCTTCGACACCCCCGCCGACCTGGCGCGGCTGAAGGAGCCGGTGGTGGTCAACTGCACCGGCTATGGCGCGCGGGCGCTGTGGAAGGACGAGACCATCACCCCGGTGCGCGGCCAGATCGCCTGGCTCGCCCCGCAGCCGGAGGTCCGCTACGGACTCTATTACAAGCACGTCTCGGTCCTGCCGCGTCCGGACGGCATCGTCGTTCAGCAGGTGGGCGACAGCGACATGTGGGGTTATGGCGTCGCCGAGGAGCGCCCCGACCGGGCGGAAGCCGAGAACGCCGTGGCGACAATCGCGGGGCTCTACGCCAAGGTGTAGGGCGTCGCTCGGCGACTCTCGCGTGAAACAAGCGTTTCATTAAAAAATGCTCATGCGAAATACTTTTCGCTTGCGCTATTTCTGAACACTGATATCTAAGCAGTGCTTAGTTCTGATCCGAAGCGTCGGTGGGGATACCGATGCTGACATCCCCGGGTCGGGGCGCCCAGTACAGCTTTTCGCCGATCATCGATCATTCCAACTCCCTGAATACGCTGGAGGGCTTTCCCATGAAGCTCCAATCCCTGGCGGCTGTCGCCGCTCTGACCACCTGCCTGTTCGCCGGCTCGGCCTTCGCCGACGGCCGCATCGCGGTCGCCCTGGAAAACCCGGTCGCCGCCAAGACCAAGGTCGTCGCCGGCGGCGCGGTCTTCATCTGCGACGGCGCCGAATGCGTCTCGGCCGCCGCCCCGTCGCGGGCCCTGACCGCCGTGGCGTGCAAGGCGCTCGCCAAGGAAGTCGGCCCCGTGGCGGCTTTCGGCGGCGAGACCAAGTCGCTGGACGCCGACGACCTGACCCGCTGCAACGCCTCGGCCAAGGCCGGCGTGCAGACGGCCGCGAAGTAAGACTCTCTAGTACCCGGACGCTTTTTGGGGCTCCCCCGCCCCGTCCGGCTGTTTCCTCGAACATTCGCCTGATGGGGCGGCGGACCGGTTCCGCCGCCCTTTTTCTTTGTCCCCCGCCATGGGGCCCTCTTTATTATTAGGCAGGGTTAGGACTATGGGACCGCTATGACCGCCTCGACCGCCGCCCTGCTGGAAGACGCCCTGCGCAAGATCGCCGGGCCCGACGCCGAACCCACCTCGATGACCGTCGACTACGGCGCGGCCCCCCTCTCTTCCAAGGGCCAGCCGCACGCCAGCAAAGCCTGGATCGAGCGTTCGACCCGCAGCCTGGTCTTCGCCCAGGCCGAGGCCCGTACCGAGGATGGGAGCCTGGTCGCCGCGGCCTCGGCGGTGTTCCGCAGGGTCACCCAAGCCTAGCCACACCTGTTTTACGAAACCGCGCCCCTCCTTACGCATTGGCCTTGGTTGCGACTGCGAAGGCTGCGTGTTATCAGGCGCGCGGCTTCGGACAGGGCAGCGCGTCAGCGCCGGCCGTCCATGCGCTTTTCTAGAGCGCGCTCAAGCCTTTAAGCCGGGACGAGGGTTAATCTTCTTGTCCGCGGCGATTGCAACGCACCGGGCGGAACAAGTGGCGGACGAAACCAAGGCGACGGATGCGGGTCAGCGCTATGCGCAGTCCCTGTTCGAACTGACGATCGAGAGCAACCAGCTGACCAAGGTCGAAGGCGACCTGAAGGAGCTGCGCGCCATGGTGGCCGGCAGCGCCGACCTACGCCGCCTGATCGAAAGCCCGGCCTTCTCGGCCGAGGACAAGGCCAAGGGCCTGACCGCCGTCGCCGCCAAGGCCAAGTTCCAGCTGCTGACCGCCAAGTTCCTGGGCCTCGTCGCCAGCAACGGCCGCGCTGGCGATCTGCTGGGCGCCATCAGCGCCTTCATCGAGCTGTCGGCCGTCCATCGCGGCGTCGTCACCGCCGAAGTCACGACCGCCAAGGCCCTGACCGCCGCCCAGCTGAAGGGCGTGTCGGCCGCGGTCGCCACCGCCGTCGGCAAGACCCCCGAAATCTCGACCCGCGTCGATCCGTCCATCCTGGGCGGCATCAAGGTGCGTGTCGGCTCCCGCCTGTTCGACGCTTCGCTCCGTTCGAAGCTCGATTCCCTGAAATTCGCCCTGAAGCGCGCCTAAACCTCTATAAGCGCGTCAAAAGATAAAATCGCAGAGAGCCCAAGACAGCCATGGACATCCGCGCCGCCGAAATCTCGGCCATCCTCAAGTCGCAGATCGCCAATTTCGGCGAAGAAGCCGCCGTTTCGGACGTCGGCCAGGTGCTGTCCGTCGGTGACGGCATCGCCCGCATCTACGGTCTGGACAACGTCCAGGCCGGCGAAATGGTCGAGTTCCCGAAAGCCGGCGTGAAGGGCATGGCCCTGAACCTCGAGCGCGACAATGTCGGCGCCGTGATCTTCGGCCAGGACCAGGCCATCAAGGAAGGCGACGAAGTCCGTCGTCTGGGCGAGATCGTCGACGTGCCGGTCGGCCGTGGCCTGCTGGGCCGCGTCGTCAACCCGCTGGGCGAGCCGATCGACGGCAAGGGCCCGATCGTTTCGACCGAGCGTCGCCGCGTCGACGTCAAGGCTCCGGGCATCATCCCGCGCAAGTCGGTGCACGAGCCCGTGCAGACCGGCCTGAAGTCGATCGACACCCTGATCCCCGTCGGCCGCGGCCAGCGCGAACTGATCATCGGTGACCGTCAGACCGGCAAGACCGCCGTCGCCATCGACACCATCCTGAACCAGAAGGCCGCCAACGCCGGCAAGGACGAGAGCGCCAAGCTCTATTGCGTCTACGTCGCCATCGGCCAGAAGCGTTCGACCGTCGCCCAGATCGTCAAGACGCTCGAAGAGCACGGCGCGCTGGAATACACGATCGTCGTCGTGGCCTCCGCCTCGGAGCCGGCCCCGCTGCAGTACCTGGCCCCGTTCTCGGGCTGCGCCATGGGCGAGTGGTTCCGCGACAACGGCCTGCACGGCCTGATCATCTACGACGACCTGTCCAAGCAAGCCGTCGCCTACCGCCAGATGTCGCTGCTGCTGCGCCGTCCGCCGGGCCGCGAAGCCTATCCGGGCGACGTCTTCTATCTGCACAGCCGCCTGCTGGAACGCGCCGCCAAGCTGAACGAAGACAACGGTTCGGGCTCGCTGACGGCTCTGCCGATCATCGAAACCCAGGCCAACGACGTGTCGGCCTACATCCCGACCAACGTGATCTCGATCACCGACGGCCAGATCTTCCTGGAAACCGACCTGTTCTACCAGGGCATCCGCCCGGCCGTGAACGTCGGCATCTCGGTGTCGCGCGTCGGTTCGTCGGCCCAGATCAAGGCCATGAAGCAAGTCGCCGGCGCGATTAAGGGCGAACTGGCCCAGTATCGCGAAATGGCCGCCTTCGCGAAGTTCGGCTCGGACCTGGACGCTTCGACCCAGAAGCTGCTGGCCCGCGGCGAGCGCCTGACCGAGCTGCTGAAGCAGCCGCAATACGCGCCGCAAGCCGTCGAAGAGCAGGTCTGCGTGATCTACGCCGGCACCCGCGGCTATCTCGACAAGATCCCGACCTCGTCGGTCCGTCGCTTCGAGAGCGAGCTGCTGGCCCGTCTGCACAGCCAGCACAAGGACCTGCTGGACGGCATCCGCACCAAGAAGGCCCTCGACAAGGACCTGGAGAACACGCTGAAGAGCGTGCTCGACAGCTTCTCGGCGACCTTTGCCTAGCTGATCGATGGCTGATCAACCCAAATCCTTGGACGCATGGTCCGGCGAGTTCGGCGACCGCTACACGCAACGTAGCGCCGCCACCGTCGAGGCTGTTCGCGGCCGCGCGAGGGTTTGGGGCGAGGTGCTTCGGCGCATGACCGGCGACATGCCCAAGAGCGTCCTGGAAGTGGGGCCCAACGTGGGCCTCAACCTCCTGGGCATTCAGGCGCTGTCGGACATGGAGCAATGGGCCATCGAGCCCAACGCTTCGGCCCGCGAGCAACTGGTCCGGAACGGCGTCCTGCCGGCCGAGCGGTTGTTCGAGGGTTTCGGTCACAGCATCCCGCTGGCCGACGGCGCGGTGGACATGGCCTTCACGGCCGGCGTCCTGATCCACGTCGATCCCAGCCAGCTGGAAGCGACGATGCGCGAAGTGCACCGCGTGGCTTCCAAGTACGTCTTCTGCTCCGAGTATTTTTCGCCGAAGGCCGAAACGATTACCTACCGTGGCGAACAAGATCTTCTGTTCAAGAACGATTTTGGCTCGCTCTACATGGATATGTTCCCAGATCTGCAGTTGGTCGATTACGGGTTCTTCTGGAGAAGAACGACCGTGATGGACGACAGCACCTGGTGGTTGTTTAGGAAGGTCTGATAGGCGGATGGCAAGCCTAAAGGAAATGCGCAATCGGATCGCAAGCGTCAAGGCGACGCAGAAGATCACGAAAGCGATGCAGATGGTGGCGGCGGCCAAGCTCCGCCGCAGCCAGGACGCTGCCGAAGCCGCGCGCCCCTATGCGCGCCGGCTGAAGAACGTCATCGCCAACCTGGCGGCCGGCGTTTCGGGCGACGGCGCTCCGGCCCTGCTGGCCGGCACCGGCCGTGACGACCGTCACCTGATCATCGTCGCCGCCGCCGACCGCGGCTTGGCCGGCGGCTTCACCTCGTCGATCGTCCGCGCCGCGCGCGAGCGGATCGACACCTTGGTCGCCCAGGGCAAGGACGTGAAGATCGTCTGCGTCGGCAAGAAGGCGACCGCCCAGCTGCGCCGCCTGTACGCCGACCGCATCGTCGAGAATTTCGACCTGTCGGCCTACCGCCAGTTCACCCTGACGGTCGCCCAGCCGATCGCCGACGTCGTCACCCGCCTCTATGAAGCCGGCGACGTCGACGTGGTCACCCTGTTCTACAGCCGCTTCAAGTCGGTGGTTCAGCAGATCCCGACCGCGCTGCAGCTGATCCCGGCCGTCGTCGAGGGCGCGGAAGCGACCTCGGGCCCGGCCGCCGTCTACGAGTACGAGCCCTCGGAAGAGGCCATCCTCGAGACCCTGCTGCCGCGCAACCTGACGGTCCAGATCCTGTCGGCCCTGCTCGACAACATGGCCGGCTTCTACGCCAGCCAGATGACGGCGATGGACAACGCCACGCGCAACGCCGGCGACATGATCAAGCGCTACACCCTCGAATATAACCGCTCTCGTCAGGCTCAGATCACCAAGGAGCTGATCGAGATCATCTCCGGCGCCGAAGCCGTCTGATCCTGAACTTCCAACCATAAAACGCCCGCAGAAGACGCACGAAAGATCCTGAACGCCATGGCCAAGACCCCCGCTAAGGCTCCCGCCGCCGCTGCCAAGCCGGCCGCCGTGAAGACGCCCGCCGCTCCGAAGGCTGCCGCCGCCGCTGCCCCCAAGGCCGCCGCGACGAAGGCTCCCGCCGCCCCGAAGGCTCCTGCCGCCGCCAAGGCCGCCGGGACCCGCGAAAAGCCCGCCACCATCGGCGCGGCCACCGGCAAGCTGGTGCAGGTCATCGGCGCCGTCGTCGACGTCGAGTTCGAAGGCCCGCTGCCGGCCATCCTGAACGCGCTTGAGACGGTCAACACCGCTTCGGGCCAGCGCCTGGTGTTCGAAGTCGCCCAGCACCTGGGTCAGAACACCGTCCGCGCCATCGCCATGGACGCCACCGAAGGTCTCGTTCGCGGCCAGGCCGTGCGCGACACCGGCGAGTCGATCCGCGTTCCGGTCGGTCCCGGCACCCTGGGCCGCATCATGAACGTCATCGGCGAGCCGATCGACGAGCAGGGCCCGATCAAGTCGGACATCTTCCGCACCATCCACCGCGACGCCCCGTCGTTCGCCGACCAGACCAACACCGCTGAAGTGCTGGTCACGGGCATCAAGGTCATCGACCTGATGTGCCCCTACACCAAGGGCGGCAAGATCGGCCTGTTCGGCGGCGCCGGCGTCGGCAAGACCGTGACGATGCAGGAACTGATCAACAACATCGCCAAGGCTTACGGCGGTTATTCGGTTCTGGCCGGCGTGGGCGAACGCACCCGCGAAGGCAACGACCTCTATCACGAGATGATCGAGTCGAACGTCAACGTCGACCCGAAGGCCAACAACGGCTCGACCGAAGGCAGCCGCTGCGCCCTGGTCTACGGCCAGATGAACGAACCCCCGGGCGCCCGCGCCCGCGTGGCCCTGACCGGCCTCTCCATCGCCGAGTACTTCCGCGATGAAGAAGGCAAGGACGTGCTGCTGTTCGTCGACAACATCTTCCGCTTCACCCAAGCCGGCGCCGAAGTGTCGGCTCTGCTGGGCCGCATCCCCTCGGCCGTGGGCTATCAGCCCACCCTGGCCACCGAGATGGGCAACCTGCAGGAGCGCATCACCTCGACCAACAAGGGCTCGATCACCTCGGTCCAGGCCATCTACGTGCCCGCCGACGACCTGACCGACCCGGCGCCCGCCGCCTCGTTCGCCCACTTGGACGCCACCACCGTTCTGTCGCGCGACATCGCCGCCCAGGCCATCTTCCCCGCCGTCGATCCGCTGGACTCGACCTCGCGGATCATGGACCCGCTGGTCATCGGCGAAGAGCACTACAACGTGGCCCGTTCGGTCCAGGAAGTGCTGCAGCAGTACAAGGCCCTGAAGGACATCATCGCCATCCTGGGCATGGACGAGCTGTCGGAAGAGGACAAGCTGACGGTCGCCCGCGCCCGCAAGATCCAGCGCTTCCTGAGCCAGCCGTTCCACGTCGCCGAGCAATTCACCAACACGCCCGGCGCCTTCGTCCAGCTGAAGGACACCATCCGCTCGTTCAAGGGCATCGTGGACGGCGAGTACGACCACCTGCCGGAAGCCGCCTTCTACATGGTCGGCCCGATCGAAGAAGCGGTGGCCAAGGCTGAAAAGCTGGCTGGCGAAGCGTAATGACCGACGAACACGAGCTGATCAACTTCTGCTGCGAAGAGCTCGAGGATGCGGTGTCTTCGGATCCCGAAGACGCGCTGATCGAGCACGACAGCGGATTGATCCTGCTCAATCTGGGTCAACGGGAAGCAGATGGTGAAACCGGCGTCGTGCTGGCCACCATCCGCTTCTGCCCGTTCTGCGGGACCGAGATCCAGACCGACGAAGACATCGAGGCGGCGCTCGGCGCCGTGGAGATCATCGAGTAATGGCCAAGCTGCACTTCTCCCTCGTGGCGCCCGAGCGCGAACTGTTCTCGGCGGACGTCGACCAGGTCGACGCCCCCGGCACGGAAGGCGATTTCGGCGTCCTGCCGAACCACGCGCCGTTCATGACCACCCTGCGCGAAGGCCGGGTCACGGTCCGCGACGGCTCGACGGTGCGCCTGTTCGACATCCAGGGCGGCTTCGCGGACGTCGGTCCCGACGGCTTCACGATCCTGGCCGAACACGCGGTCGAAGCGGCTTAAGCCGCCACGCCGCCTTCGGGCTTGAAAGACATGACGGCCCGGACGCGAAAGCGTCCGGGCCGTTTTGCGTATCAGAACCGCAGGCGGAAGCCGGCGGTGCCGGAGACGTCATAGCTGTCGCCGAAGCCGGACAGCGAGGTGTCGGCGGCGGCCTCGCCATAGACCATGAAGCGACCCTGGCCCCAGGCGTAGCTGCCGCCGGCGGCCAGGCCCGTCCAGGTCCGCCGGGCGCTGGCGGCGATCGGGGTCCCGGAGACGTCGATGCGGGTCCCGTCGAGGAACTCGTGGCTGACGTTCACCAGGCCGTAGACGCCGCCCTCACCGCCCTGGGTCGTCCAGGCATGGTCGAGCGCCAGGCCCAGGCGAGCCCGCAGGCTGTCGGACCTGTCGTCGGAAACCTGGGCGCCGAACGAGTCGGTGAAGGCGTCGAAGCCCACCTTGGCGTAGCTGAGCTGGGCCTGCGGGGTCAGGCGAACGGACGAACCGGCCGCGACCGCCTTGCCCGCCTCGACCGACAGCGCGTAGCCGTCGCCGTTGGCCCCTGCGGCGCGGCGGCCCAGCAGGTTGGACGACAGGTCGCTGTCGAACCAGTTGAACTGGGCCTGGGCGTCGACATAGCCGCCGCCGGCGTTGGTCCAGGTCAGGTTGGTCCCCACGCCCCAGCCTTGGCTGTCGATGCGTCCGCCGCCGTAGGGCGAGGCGACCTTGGCCCGGACCTCGCCGTAGTGGGCGGTGATCCCGCCGGTCAGCTGGCCGCCCATCGCCGAGTCGCTGAGCGCCTGATCGGCGCCGAACTCCATCTTCCAGCGGTCGGCCTTGAGATCGGCCTGGGTGCTGGTGGAGGCGGGCTCCAGGGAGGTGTGGCCGCCCTCGAAGCGGCCCCAGATCGCTTGGCCGGACCACTGGCGCGTCCCGGTGCGCTGGCGCAGCGTGCCCAGGCCGTTCAGCAGTTGCAGGGTCTGCGGATAGGCCTCGTAGAGCGGCGCGCCGGCCTGGTAGAGCGGCTGAGCCGGCGGGGCGGCCGGCGGCGGAGCCGCGCCGCCGCCGCCCGGCTGGGTCGGATCCGCGGGCTGGATCAGCGAGGAGCGCAGGCTCCAGTCGCCGCCCGTGGCGTCCTTGCGCAGGGCGTAGCCGTAGGCCCCGGCGACCAGCACGTTCTCGCCGTTCAGCTTGTAGTCGCCGTTGGCCAGGGTGAAGACGCCGTTGGAAGCGCCGTCCACCTGCACCAGCAGGATGCCGTCGGTGGTGGCCGCGCCGGTTCCGCCCACGCGCTTGACGTTGACCAGGGTGTCGCCCGAGGTCGCCCCGTGGACCACCAGCCGGTCGGCCGCCGAGGCGTCGCCGCCGAGCTCGGCTTCCATTTCCAGCGTCCCGCCGGCGCCGACATAGTCGCCGGCGACCGTGAGCACGCCCACGCCGCCGTGGCCGGGCGCGACGGTCGCGCCTTGGGTGTTGGTCAGCCCGCCCACCTGGCCGGTCCCGATCAGCCGGGCGCCGGCCATGACCGTGACGC
This sequence comes from Caulobacter sp. 05L422, assembly GCF_056397765.1. Classification (NCBI taxonomy): domain Bacteria; kingdom Pseudomonadati; phylum Pseudomonadota; class Alphaproteobacteria; order Caulobacterales; family Caulobacteraceae; genus Caulobacter; species Caulobacter sp. 05L422. Next base: position 46,227 of record NZ_JBFTOB010000003.1, read on the forward strand.
CGCCGCCCAGGACGCCGTCCACCGCCAAGGTCCCGGCGCGCACCTCGGTGCGGCCGCTGAAGGCGGCGTTGTTGGCGGTGAGCGTGAGGGTCCCGCCGCCGATCTGGGCCAGCGTTCCGCCGCCCGAGATCATGCCCGCGAAGGTCGTGTCGTCGGAACGGTCGAAGGCCAGCACGCCGTCATTGACGACGTCGCCCTGGATCGAGCCGGTGGTCCCGCCGGCGCCGAGCTGCAGGGTCCCGCCGCTGACATGGGCGCCGCCGGCATAGGTGTTGGCGCCGGTCAGGACCAGGGTCCCGGCGTCGGTCTTGTCGAGCCGCCCGGGGCCGGTCAGGGCCGAGGCGATGGTCGCGGTGAAGGCCGCGCCGGCGTTCGTGCCGTCGCCGACCCGGACGACGGCGTCGCCGGCCTCCAGCGTCACCGCGTCGCCGGTCAGGCTGTAGCCGTCGGCGGCGAACTGGATGCCGCTGACGCCGATCGCGCCGGCCGAGCCGTCGACCGTGACCTTGCCGCCCGTCCCGGCGAAGATCGCGAACAGGCCGTCGGCATAGGCGCCGTTGGCCGAGCCGTCGGCCGTGGTCCAGTTGGCCGGCGTGGCGCGCCAGACCCCGGCGCCGCCGGTGATCACGCCGTCGCCGCCGACCCCGGCGTCGCCGTCCCAGAAGTCGTACACGGCGGGCGGGCCGCCGCCGCCGCCGCCGCCCCCACCGCCGCCGCCGCCGGGAGGCGGTGTGACGGCGTTGGCCACCAGGTTCACCTGGCCGGCGATGGAGGTCTGGATGGTGTTGGTGAAGCCGCCAGGCAGGCTGCCGAGGTCGAGGCCGTTGTCGGTCAGCGTCCCGGTGTAGTCGATCAGCCGGTAGACGCCCGGCCCGAAGGTCCCGCCCGCCGGCTGCGTGACGTTCAGCGTCCCGTCCAGCGTCAGGTTGCCCTTGACCACCAGCAGATCGTTCAGGCCGCCCACCGTATCGGCTTGGCCCAGGCGGTAGCGCAGCACGGCGCCGGAGCTGAAGGTCAGGTTGAAGTTGCTGATCAGCGTGCCCGGGGTGGTCAGGTCGCCAGGCGCGAGGGTTCCGGCCACCGCGCCGCCACGGATCGTTCCGGTCCCGCCGAGGGTTCCATTGACGCCGACGATGGTGGCGTTGCCCCCGCCGGCGATCGAGCCGTTGACCAGCAGCGTGCCAGCGTTGACGGTGGTGATGCCGGAGTAGGTGTTGGCGCCGTTCAGGATCAGCGTGCCGAGATCGGTCTTGGTCAGGCCTCCCCCGAGCCCGACGATAGGCGTGTCGATGATCGCCACATAGTCCTTGTCGTCGGCCGTGCCGTCGCCGACGCGGACGGTATGGGAGCCGTTGTTCAGCGTGATCGTCCCGCCCGTCAGGTGGTAGCCGTCCACCGCGAACTGCAGGCCGCCCGGATTGACCGCGCCGACGTTCACCAGGCCCGGCGCGGCGGCGAAGATGACGAAGGCCCCGGCGGCGTAGCTGTTGTTCACCGCGCCGGTCTGGGTCGTCCAGTTGAGGCCGGCGCCGGTCCAGGTCCCGTCGCCGCCGTCTACCCGGCTGTTGCCGGAGCTGCCGCCGGCGTCACCGTCCCAGAAATTGAGCGCGAGGCCGGCGGTGTTGACCAGGTTCACCTGGCCGGCGATCGCGGTCTGCACGGTCACGGTGGAGCCGGGCGGCGTGGCGCCGACCGTCAGGCCGTTGTCGGTCAGGACGCCGCCATAGTTCATCACCCGGTAGAGGCCGGCGCTGAAGACGCCACCGGTGGTGACCGAGACGTCGATCGTCCCGTCCAGCGTCAGGTCGCCGCCCACCTTGACCAGGTCGTTCATCGGCCCGCCGACCACGTTCGAGAGACCGAACTCGGCCCTGGTCAGGGAGGTGGGGTCCAGGGTCAGGTTGCCGGCGATGGTCAGGGTGCCGGGGCTGTTGCCGGGGGCCAGGACGCCGTTGGTCACGGCGACATTGCCGCCGATGGTTCCCGAGCCGCCCAGCACGCCGCCGTTGTTGACCACGACCGAGCTGGTCGCGCCGCCCAGGATCCCGTCCACGTGCAGCTCGCCGCCCGAGACGGTGGTGGCGCCGGTGAAGCCGGCGTTGTTTCCCGTCAGGTGGGTCACGCCGGCCAGTTGGTTGATCCCGCCGAGGCCGGTGATCGGCGTGGCGAAGGTGTAGTCGGTGTCGGTGTGGTTGAAGTTGATGCCGCCGCCGCCGACCCCGAAGGTCACGCTGGTGGTGTCGAGCAGGCCGGCGGCCGCGGCGGGCGCCGCCGCCCCCGCGCCGATGTTGAGCACGCCCACGCGCGTGGCGGCGGTCCCGCCGAGCGTGATCGAGCCGGCGTGGACAACGCCGCCGTCCGTCAAGGTCAGGGTCGAGGTGTTGTTGTTGCCGCCGCCCAGGATCATCGAGGTCGTCGAGGTGACGCTGGACCCCGATCCGGAGACCAGAAGGTCCGCGTTTCCGTTGGTGGAGCCGATCTGGAAGGACGCGGCGGTGACCGAGCCGCCCCCCGTCACATCCAGGTTGCCCTTGTAGATCGCGAACACGCCGGAGTCCGCGACGCTCGACCCGGCGCCGTCGACCCGCATGCTGGGCGGCGTGGCTTGGGCCTGGGTGGGCGAACCAAGGTTGATCCGGGTGGCGGTCATGACCGCGCCATCCAGAACGCTGACCGATGCGCCGGCCCCCGCCGCACTGGCGACTCCAATCTGGCTGTTGCTGTCGAACCGCGATCCGGCGCCGGTGACCGTGAAGTCCACGAACGCGCCGGAGACGTTGCCCCACGAAAGGCTGGAGGCCGGGGCCGTGGTGTGAACCACGCCGCCGTTCTGGATCAGGACCGTCACCGTGCCGGCGGAGATGCCCATGTTGAGGTCGGTGATCGTCAGCAGGCTGCCGGCGCCGCTGACCCCGAGCGCGGAGTTTCCGCCGATATTGGCGGTGGCGGCCGTGAGCTTGCCGCCGCTATCGAGCCCGACGGCGCCGCCCGAGAGGTTGAGCGTGGCCGCCAGGGCGGTTCCGGCGACCTGGAACGCGCCGCCGGTGACTGTGACCGCGCCGGTCCCCCCGCCCAGGCTTCCGTCCACATGCAGTTCGCCGCCCGAGACGGTGGTGGTTCCGGTGAAGCCGGAGCTGTTCCCCGTCAGGTGGGTGACGCCCGCCACCTGGTTGATGGCGCCGAGACCGGTGATGGTCGGGTCGAAATCGTAGTCGGTCTCGGTGTGGTTGAAGTTGATCCGCCCGGTTCCCGCACCGAAGGCTACATTGGCCGTGTTGAGCACGCCTGCCTGGGCCGCCGCCAGGCCCTCACCGCCGCCGATGTTCACCACGCCGGTTCGCCCGGCGGCGTTGGCCACCGTGAAGAAGGTGGTTGCGTTCAGCACGCCGTCGTCGGCGAGGGTGAGAATCCCGGGGGCGGCGGTGTTGAAACCCACCGTGACCGTGCCCGTGGAGGTGACGCTCGAGCCGGCGCCCGAGATCAGCAGGGCGCCGGGCGCGGCGCCGGAGCCCGCGCCCAGCCTCAGCTGCGGCGTGAAGACCTGGCCCCCGTTCAGGACCTCCATGGTCCCCCGGAAGATGTCGAGGCGGCCGCCGACCGTGAGGCTCGAGCCTGCGTCCCGGACCGTGATGGTGGACGGGGTCGTGGGCGTGGCGGCGAGGGGGCCAAGCTGGAGAACGCCGCCGAAAGTGGCGGTGGCGCCGTCGGCGATGGTCAAGGCGCCGGACGCGTTGGCGGTGTTGGCGACGGTCATGCTGCCATCCACGTCCAGCCGCGAGCCGGCGCCTGTTACGACGAGGTCGCCGTGTGCGCCGGCGGATTTGCCAAGGGTGTTGGACGTGCCGCCGGTATAGGCCGAATGCAGGACGCCGCCGTTTTCGATCCGAACGGAGACCGTCGCATTGTTCGTATCGCCCATGTCGATCCGGTCGACGGTGAGCACGCTGCCGGCGCCGCTCACCGTCAGGTCGGCGTTCTGGGAAAGGGTGCTAAGGCCCACCCCAGCGGTCACCGTCGCGCCGCCGTCGATCCGCACGATGCTGTTGTCGATGAGGTTGAACGTCCCGCCGAAGGCGCTGTCGCCGGTGAAGACGAGCTGGCCGGAGCCGGCGACCTTGAAGGCGCCGGGGGTGTTGAATCGGCCGTCGGTCAGGATGAACGTGCCGGTGTTGAGCGTGACCGCCCGGGTCAGCGCCGGGAGCGCGGACGGGTTGGTGACGGTGATGTCGCCGGTCAGGATGATGATCGGGGTGGGATCGCCGTTCGCCGCCGTGATCGCCGCCTGGAGCGACGCCTCGTCGTTGGCGTTGTAGGTCCCCGCCCAGACCGCGCCGGGCGAGAGCAGGGCCGTGGCCAGCGCCACGGACGAGACCGTGAGCCACAGGCCGGGTCCGGAACGCGACGGAGTCTGAACGCTGTTGGTACGCGACATTTACTGGACCCTACGCTTGGACCCAGCGTGGAGCCGGCCCCTGGAACTGCGCTCGGCCTTCCAGGTCCGCGCGTCGGCCGTGGGACGATCGTCCCGCTGCGATCGCCTCGACGAGGTTGCCCTAGCGGAAGGCAACTTCGGCTGAAACCGTTAACATGCAACTAAGGGGTGCATTTGTGATGGAGAATTTACAATTCAGACGAGTATCGTTAACGCGAGGGCGTCTGCGCGGGGGTGCGATGCGCCCGGCGCTCCGCCCGCGCCCAAGTCGGCGGCTTTTCGCGCCTGAGGCGTCATGCCGCGCCCTCCTGGCGAGAAAATTACACTTGTGACCCATTCTCCGCCTTAATCCGTCACCATAAGGGTTGCGAGGGAACGCCTGTCGGTTTTAATGCCGACCTCTTGCCTAACGGGGATAACTCGACCATGCGCCTTGCGCTCGCCAGCCTGATCGCCCTCGGCGCGGTCTCGACCGCCGTCGCCCAGGAGCAAACCGCTCCGACTGCTCCGGCCGCTCCCGCCGCGGCGCCCGCCGCTGCTCCGGCGCCGGCCGCTGACCCGGCGGCGCAGACCCCGGCCACGCCGGCCGACCCGATGACGGCGACGCCCGCCGTGGCCGCGCCGCCCGCCGGCCAGGCTCCGGAATATGTCGAGCCGACCCGCGGTCCGCCCACCACCGACCCCGTCTCGATGCAGCTGCTGGGCGTGCTCGACAGCGTCTGCAAGCCGGCCGTGGTCGGCGGCGACTTCCAAGCCCTGGTGAAGGCCGCCGGGATGAAGAAGAAGAAAGAGCAGTGGGTGAAGGATATCGGCAAGCCGTATCTGATCGCCGTCGACAACCCCGGCAGCAACAAGAACGTCTGCACCGTCACCATCCAGTACGCCCAGGGCGACGCCCAGGCCCAAGCCCTGGCCAACGCCCTGCACGACTGGGCGACCTGGGAGAACAAGCCGCAGCTGCGCCTGATCCGCAACGACCTCACGGTCAGCGACGTCAAGCGCCTGACGGTCTCGTGGGACGACGCCTGGGCCGACGGCCACGCCGGCCTGGTCTACATGCGCCTGAAGAAGCTGGACGACAGCTCGATCGGCAAGAACTACGAGCAGGCCCAGGTCCTGTACAGCACCACCAGCCGCTAAGCGGCCAGAGGTCGCGGGGGCTTGCTCCCCGGCCTGGTGGTCCTATCTAGTTGAAGGCGCGGGGACGACCCCGCGCCTTTTCCTTTTCTTCCGGGGACGACCCCGCTCTGTGTTTGGGAGCCGGTCTTGGCCTGGATCATCCTTTTTATCGCCGGTCTGTTCGAGATCGGCTGGGCCGTGGGCCTGAAGTTCACCGAGGGCTTCACCCGCCCGATCCCCACCATCCTGACCGCGATCAGCCTGGTGGCCTCGATGGGCCTGCTGGGCTGGGCCGTGAAGTCCCTGCCGCTGGGCACCGCCTATGCGGTCTGGACCGGCGTGGGCGCGGTCGGCACGGCCATCGTCGGTATCCTGCTGTTCAAGGAGCCGGCCACGGCCGGGCGGCTGGTCTGCCTGGCGCTGATCGTCTCGGGCATCCTCGGGCTGAAGCTGTTCACGCCCTCACACTGAGTAGGGGCGCACTGAACCGCGCGGCGCTCGCCAGGCGTCAGCAGCAGGCCAGCGTCCCTTAGACGGATTCCGCGGGCGATGCTGGCGGTCCACCAGACCAGGAACGGGGCGGCGACCAGGCTGGCCGCCGCCACCGCCAGCCACGGCGACAGGCCCGAGCCCATCAACGGTCCCAGGGCCGCCAGGGCGACGCCGATCAGCATTTCGGGCCAATGGAAGGCCAGGGCCGCCTTGCCGCTCAGCCGGCCTTCACCGCGCTGCTGGGCCGACCAGCCGGCGTCGCGGCCCAGCGCCACCGACAGCAGGGCGCGGGTATGGGCCGCCATGATGATCGGCGCGGTCAGGGTCGAGGCGACGGTCTCCAGCCCGACGCTGGCCAGGGCGCGCCAGGGTCCGCCGAACCGGCCGGCCTGCCCGTCGGCCAGCATCATCCCGTACGACAACAGCTTGGGCAGCAGGACGAAGGCCAGGCTGACGGCCAGCACGGCGGTTCCGGCCAGCGGATAGCCGCCGCCTTCGTCGCCCGCCTCGGGCGCCGACAGCAGGGCGCCAGTGACCACCAGGGCGATCCACAGCGGCGCCAGGGCGTAGCTCAGCACGCCGCGCGCCAGGTGCAGCCGGCTGATCGGATGCAGCCCCTCGGCGCCCAGCACCCCCAGGTGCTGCAGGTTGCCCTGGCACCAGCGCCGGTCGCGGATCAGGTGGTCGATCAGGGTGGGCGGGCTTTCCTCGAAACTGCCTCCCAGGCCCGGGGCCAGGCGCACGCCCCAACCGGCTCGCCGCAGGAACGCGGCCTCGACGAAGTCGTGGCTCATGATGTGGCCGCCGAAGGGTTTCTTGCCTTTCAGGTGGGGCAAGCCGCTGGCTTGCGCGAAGGCCTCGACGCGCAGGATGGCGTTGTGGCCCCAATAGTTGCCGTCGGCGCCGCTCCACCAGGCCACGCCCCAGGCCGCCAGCGGGCCGTACAGGCTGTTGGCGAACTGCTCCAGCCGACCGAACAGGGTGCGGCGCCCCACGATGGTCGGGGCGGTCTGGATCAGGCCCAGCGACGGGTCGCGCTCCATGGCCGCCGCCAGGCGCCAAAGGGTCTGGGCGTCCATCAGGCTGTCGGCGTCCAGCACCACCATGTGGTCGTAGGCCCCGCCGTGCAGGCGCACCCAGTCGGCGATGTTGCCGGCCTTGCGGTCGATGTTCTCGGGGCGGTGGCGGTAATAGGCGCGGGGGCCGACCCCGCCGCGCCGGAAGGCGGCGAAGCCGCGCTGCTCGTCGGCGATCACCTCGGCCCGCCGGCTGTCGCTGAGCACGACGATGTCGAAGAAGGCGGTCAGGCCTTGGGCGTGCAGGCCCGCCCGCATGGCGGCCAGCCGGGCGAAGAACGGCCCGACGTCCTCGTGATAGATCGGGGCCAGCAGGGCGGTGCGGGTGGTCAGGACGGGCAGGGGCGCCTCGACGACCGCGTGCTCCCAGGCGTCAGTCCGCCGCGACAACCACAGCCCGCCCAGGCTGGCGGCGAACGAAAAGGCCATCCAGCCGAACAGCACCAGGATCAGGCCCGCATGGACCAGCTCGAGCGGCTCCAGCCCGTCCACGCCCATGGCGGCGGTGACGGCGAACACCGCCAGGCCGGTGCTCAGCAGGCAGAACGCGGCCAGCGCCGCGCGGCGCCGACCCAGGCCCGGCTCGGCGCCGAAGCGGCGCGGCTCTGCGGCGCGGTGCAGCGGTTGATCCGGCATGGACAGCGGCGCCGACGGCGGCGCGACCGCGTCGAGCTCGCGCGCATCGCTGAAGGATCGCGTCTCGGAGTTGTGTTGTTGTAGGGGGCTGGTATAGGCGCGCATGAAACCTCTTCGGCCCAGAAACACGGCCTATGCGTCAAGGTTCCCGAAGTGTAGGCGCTTTATTGCATTAGTGTTTCATCGCTGAATTTCTAAGCAACGCGGCCTTTTATACTATCAGTGACAGGGCGTTTTGCCATCTAAGGGTCAAGCGTCCGCCGCGAAAGCGCCGCAATGGGGCCGCTCGCCGGAAAGGCCGGAATCGGGTGTCAGGCGGCCGCGCGGCTTTCGTCGGCGATGAAGTCCAGGCAGGCCTCGGCGACGTCCTCCCAGCCTGGTTCGCCCGGCAGCCAGTGGCTCATCGACGGGAAGACCTCGCAGACGCCGCCCAGCCGCGCGGCGGTCTGGCGGACGGTGGCCGGCGGATGGATCACGTCCTTGCCGCCGGCGATCGCCAGGGTCGGAACGCCCACGGGGCTGGCGCCGGTGGTCATGAACGGGTCCATGAACCAGTTCAGCGTCTCCCACAGGGCCCGGCCGCTTTCGGCGGTCATCTTGGCGTAGAGCGTCTTGCGTTCGTCGCGGGTCAGGCGGTCCAGGGTGTAGCTCTCGACCACGCCGTAGTCGGGCGCGACGGCCTGCAGCCAGTAGGGACCCAGGGCGTAAAGGCTGACGGCCGAAGCGGCTTCTTCCAGGGACGAGCCCGTGACGCCCCAGGGGGGCGAAGGGGCCAGCAGGATCAGGCGCGAGACCGGCGCCCGTGCGGCGGCCATCTGCGCCACCAGCCCGCCCATCGAATGGCCGATCAGGATCGGCGGCTCGTCGCAGGCCTCGCAGAGGGTGGCGATTTGCTTGGCGTAGTCAGCCATCGAGCGGCCGGCGACCAGGGCCCCGTCGCCGTGGCCCAGCAGGTCCGGTGTCTGGACGACGTGGCCGGCGGCTTCGAACGGTCGGCGGAACGCGTCAAACGTCCAGCCGCCGCAGAAGGCGCCGTGCACCATGATCACCGGAGTCGCCACACGCGCCTCGCCTGTTCGCTCGGCCTAGGCGCCGAGCGAACAGCCTACACGCTACTTCTTCGGCGCGGGTGAAGATTTGGCGGTCGACTTTGCCGCAGGGGCCTTGGCCGGTTTGGCGGGAGCCGCCTTCGCCGGCGCCTTAGCGGTCGCGGGCTTCGCGGCCGGTTTCGCGGCCGGCTTCGGAGCCGGCGCGGCCTTGGCGACTTTGGGCGCCGCAGGCTTGGCGGCCGGAGCCTTGGCCGCGGCGGGCTTGGCCGCGGCCTTGGGCTTGGCGGCGGGTTTCGCGGCCGGCTTGGCGGCAGGAGCGGCCTTGGCGACCTTCGGAGCGGGCGCGGCCTTGGCCGGAGCCTTCGGAGCTGGAGCCGCTTTCGCCGGAGCCTTGGCGGCCGGAGCGGCCTTGGGCTTCGCGGCGGCCTTGGGGGCGGCCGTCTTGGCCGGAGCCTTGGCGGCGGCGGGCTTGGCCTCGGCCTTGGGTTTGGCCGGAGCTTTCACGGCCGCCGGCTTCGGGGCCGGCGCCGCCTTGGGAGCGGCCGCCTTGGCCGGAGCGGGCTTGGCCGCGGCCTTCGGCTTGGCCGGGGCCTTCGGAGCCGCCGGCGCGGCTTTCGGAGCGGGCTTCGCCGCAGCCGTCTTGGCGACCTTCGGGGCGGGCGCGGCCTTCGGCGCCGGAGCGGCCTTCGCGACGGGGGACTTGGCGGCCGGGGCCGGCGCGGGTTCGACCGGAGCCGGAGCCGGAGCGGGCGTCGGCGCGGGGGCCGGCGCGGACTCCGCGGCCTTCACGGACTGGGGCGCGGACGCCGGCGGCGGGGCCGGAGCGGCTTTCGTTTTGCCCGTCAGCCAGGCGATCACGTCGTCGAGAATGCTCATCGTGTTTGGCTCATCTATCAAGTAGTGGGCGTTGCTGGGGTAGATCTTGAGGTCGGCGGCCGGATATTTCTGGCCGACTCGCCGAACGTCCTCGAGAGGCGTGGTGCGATCCAGGGCGCCGGCCAGGACCAGCAGGGGGACGGTCACTTTCGTGGCGTCGACATGGGCGGTCCTGTTCGGATCCTTGTGCGGCCAGGCGAGGTCGGCCAGCACCTGCCCGCTGTCGTGGACCATGGTCGCGTACAGCGCGTCGTGGCGCGCGGCGGGAACGGCGTTCATGACGCCGAACTTGAAGCCCGTCTTCCACATCTTGCCCGCCCTGGTCTCGGGCTTGGACTGCAGGGCCATGTTCAGGAAGGTGAAGACCGGCGAAAGCTTGGGTTTGCCGCGGGCGTCGGCCGGCGAGGCGGGGGCGAACAGCACCAGGCGATCGGCGTGGCCGGCCTCAGCGATCTTCTGGGCGATCAGTCCGCCCATGGAGTGGCCGAAGACGATCGGCTTCCTGCCGTCTTCCTTGGTCAGGGCCTGGGCCAGGGCGCTCATCTCGGCGACATAGTCGGCCAGGGTCAGGCCGGCCAGGCCCGCCCGGGGGCCATCGACCGTACGCACGGCCGAGTGGATGGTCGGCGCGACGACGCGGTAGCCCTCGGCCCGCAGCCGCGCGGCCATGGGATCCCAGACGTCCCCAGCGCAACCGTAGCCGTGGATCAGCAGGATCGTGTCCGCCACTCCGTTACCCCTCCAGCGCGGCCAGATTTCAGCCGCCGCGCGCGAACCCACCAAACGCGGAAACGACCTGTTCGTATACCCCGCGCTTGAAAGGTACGATCAGTTCGGGCGTTTCGTCGAGAGCGCCCCATTTCCAGGCATCGAACTCGACATGGGCGTCAGCCTCCAGATCGATCTCGGATTCGTCGCCGAGAAAGCGGAAAGCGAACCAGACCTGCTTCTGACCCTTGAATCCACGGGCTTTTTTCGACGATGCGAAGTCGGCGGGGAAGTCGTAGATCAGCCAGTTCTCGGTGCGGCCCAGATATTCGACCGAGGTGACCCCGGTCTCTTCGGCCAGCTCGCGGCGCGCGGCGGCCAGCAAATCCTCGCCGTCGTCGACTCCGCCCTGCGGAAATTGCCAGTTGTGGGGCGGCGGCTGGTTGTGTCGCTTGCCCAGCCAGACGCGGCCGTCCGGGTGGAACAGCACGACGCCAACATTGGGGCGGTGATCGGGATAGAGGTCTAGGTCGCCAGGGCTCATCGCTTGGCCATGGCCGAGGCGGGGGCCAGTTGCAAGCCCCTCCCGGACAGGCCGGCGGCCCAGAGGCGCACCTGGTTGATCGTCACCGGATAGGCGAAGCCCGAGCCCAGGGCCTGGCCGCGACCGGCGGCGCCGGCCTCCAGCATCTTCAGCTGGCCGTCGATCGAGCCGGCGGCCAGTTCATCGTCGATGATCCGGTCGGCCGAGGCGCGGGGGATCGGGCCGCCGCGCAGGGAGGCCTGGCCGTCGTCGATGAACGCCAGGCCCCGGGCCTTCAGGGCCAGGGTGAACGTGGTCATGGCCGTGTCGCTGGTGACGAAGCGCGAGCCCAGATAGTTGGTCAGGCCGTAATAGCCGGTGGCGCGCGACATCAGCCATTCCAGCTTGCGAACGGTGTCCTCGGGCCGGTTGGCGGCGATCAGGGTGTAGGGGCCGGGATCGTTGGCGGGATAGTCGACCGGCTCCATAGGCGCTTCCAGCAGCACTTCGTGGCCGTGGCTGCGGGCCAGGTCGATCCAGCCCTGCAGGCCCTCGGCATAGGGCGCGAACGACAGGGTGATTTCGGGCGGCAAGGTCTCGATGGCGGCGCGGGTGGTCTGGGGGTTCAGGCCCAGGCCGCCGATCACCAGGGCCACCTTGGGGCGGCCGTCGGCGGTGAACGGGCGGGCATAGGCCTCGGCGGCGGTGCGGCCGTCGGGGGCGATCACCGGCAGGACGCCGCCGCCCGGGCCGGGCGTGTAGAGGCCGGCGATCGGCGCGGCCGGCAGCGGACCGGTGGCCAGGGCGGCCGGCGGCGGTGCGACGATCGCCTCGGCGTCGGCGCTCGGGTCGGCGTGGTGCAGGAACGGCAGGTTCGACAGGTCCAGGGCGCCCGGCAGCAGCGGCGCCTCGCGGTCGCCCTCGGCGACCAGGGCCTCGCGCCAGCCCTGGGGGACGTTCTTGGTCGTGCCGATCTTCTCGAGGGCCACGCGCACCAGGGGCGAACCCTTGTTGGGATCGCCGGTGATCAGCACCAGCAGGGCCAGGCTCAGCAGGAACAGGAAGGCCGCGGCGCTGGCGCCGATAAACGGATTGGCCGCCGCCGTCAGGATCTTCGCGCGCAGATCGCCCGCGTCCGACCCGTCGGAGACGAGCGAAGGCGCGCGATAAGCGGGCTTGCGGGAAAACGACACGGCCATGGGGCGGAGCCTAGGCGGCGAGCTTCGAATATATGGTTAACGAAGGGTGCGGCGGAATGTGCCGCCCGGCCGCTTTAGTCTCCGCCGATCGCCTTTCCCAGAGTCCTAGTTTGGGAGGCTCTATCGATCCGCAGGATATCGCCCGGCTCGCAGTCGAGGAACTCGCAGATGCGTTCCAAGGTCTCGAACCGCACGCCTTTCACCTTTCCCTGCTTGAGCAGGGAAAGGTTCGCTTCGGTTATGCCGACATGGGCCGCGAGGTCCTTGGACTTCACGTTGCGCTCGGCCATGACGACGTTGAGTTTCACGAGGATGGGCATCTAGACGATCTGGGCGTGATCTTCGGCGATCGACGAGGCCCGGGCCATGACGAGGGCGACTACGGTCAGGGCCAGGGCGTAGATGGCGTTCAGCCATTCCGATGCCCCGGTCACGGTGAACTTGAAGTGGCTGGAATAGGAGCCTCCCGGGGCCGCGTGGGTCAGCAGGTCGAACGCCTTTCCCAGACCCTCGTACGTGGCCCCCGTGATCGCGCCGGCATGGGGCGACAGTAGGACAAAGACCAGGCCGCCGACCGCGAAGCGGGTCAGCCGGGCCACGGTCTGGCGGGCGAGGAAGCGCCCCTTGGCCATGGCCCCAAAGCAGCGGCTGGCCTCGAGCAATCCGTAGGCTAGCGCGAGAAGCGGCAGCGCGCCGACAACCAGGGACACCGCGATCGGCGCGACAAGCCGCTCCGACAAGCCCGCGGGTCCAGGTTGGCAGGCGGTTTGGCGGGACGGGGTGCAAGTTTGGTTCTCGGATTTGGCCTGCACGGTGATCGTCTCGGAGCGCCAGGCGGTCTCGCCGGTCTTTGACGCACTGATAATCGCCGCGCCGACGCCGCCGAACATGATGATCGTGAAGGCGAGCACGACCACCGTGGCCAAGCCGCAGAACGCGGCCATGAAGCCGCTGACGCCGCGCAGGCCGCCGGTGCGCAGACGAGATCGGAAGTCGGCGCTATTGCTCTGTTCCATCACCCTCTCCTCAACATTGAGAATATTATCGTGAAACAACAAAAATTAGCTGTCAACTAGGTCGTGATCGGCGACACCGCGCGGGCGGCGGGAGCCGCGAGCGATGAACTCATGCGTTCTGGAGCGCGCAAACGAAAATCCCGGGCGCGAGGGCCCGGGATTGACAGTCGTGACGGCTTTGGAGAGGCCTACTTCTTCTCGACTGGCGGGCCCTTGCCGGCCGCGGCGGCGGCCTTGGCGGTGACCTCGGCGATCTTGGCCTGGGGCTTGGGCAGTTTCGGCACGGCCTGGACCGAGCCGGCCTTCAGCACCGCGACGGCGCGCTCCAGCTGGAAGTCGCCCTTCTTCTCGTCGAAGCCGGCCGGCGGCGCCTCGGCCGGGGTGTGGGCGCCCTGGCGGCTCTTGCCCTCGTCGGCGTTCAGCGCGTTCTTGAAGCTGGCCTCGCTGAACCACACGCGGTTGGCGATGTCCTGGGCCTGGTCCTTGGTCTGGGCCACTTCCAGGTCGGGCGCGATGCCGGTCTTCTGGATCGAGCGGCCCGACGGCGTGAAGTAGCGCGCCGTGGTCAGCTTCAGCGCCCCGTCGGCCCCGCCGCGCAGCGGGATCACGGTCTGCACCGAACCCTTGCCGAAGCTGGTGATGCCCACGAGCTCGGCGCGATGGCGGTCCTGCAGGGCGCCAGCGACGATTTCGGCGGCCGAGGCCGAGCCCTGGTTGATCAGCACCACCACCGGCAGGCCCTTCAGGATGTCGCCGCCCGGCTTTGCGTTGTAACGCTGGATGTCGCGCGGATCGCGGCCGCGCTGGCTGACCACCTCGCCGCCGTCCAGGAACACGCTGGACACGCCCACGGCCTGGTCGAGCAGGCCGCCGGGATTGTTGCGCAGGTCGAAGATCAGCCCCTTCATCTGCGGGTTCTTGGCCTTCAGGTCGGTGATCGCCGTGGTCAGGGCGTCGGTGGCCTTTTCGTTGAAGCCGGGCAGGCGGACATAGCCGTAGTCGCCTTCCATCCGGGCGATGGCGGCCTTGGGCTTGATGATCTCGCGCGTCAGCTTGACGTCGAACGGGTCGGTCTTCTCGCGGGCGATGGTCAGGGTGACCGCTTCGCCGGCCGGGCCGCGCATCTGCTTGACCGCTTCGTTGACGGTCAGGCCCAGCACCGACTGGCCGTTGACCGAGGTGATGTAGTCGCCGGCCTGGATGCCGGCCCGCGAGGCGGGCGTGCCGTCCATCGGCGAGATCACCTTGACCACGCCGTCCTCGCTGGTCACCTCGATGCCCAGCCCGCCGTATTCGCCGCGGGTGGTGTCCTGCATGTCCTCGAAGCTGTCGGGCGACAGATAGCCCGAATGGGGATCCAGGCTGGTCAGCATGCCGTCCAGGGCCGCCTCGATCAGCTTCTTGTTGTCGACCTCGGAGACGTACTGGGCGTCGACCGTCTGCAGGACGTCGCCGAACAGCTCGAGCATCTTGTAGGTCTGGCCCTTGGTGGCGCTGGTCGCCTGGGCGATGGGGCTGACGTAAGCCATGGTCCCCGCACCGAGGACGAAGGCCGAAACACCGATGAGCAGGTACTTGCGCATGTGGCCTGGAAGGCTCCCTGACGACGCCAAGCGTCGCATTAAAACTTGTCGGTCAATCCGTTAGTGGGACCAACCCTTGTTCATTTGACGGCCATCATCGCTGAAAAAGCCGTTTACCGCGATCCCCTACCGCGATCCTTGTTTCAACCAACGCTCAGGATCGACCGGGGCGCCGTCTTCCCTGACTTCGAAATAGAGTTCTGGTTCGTCGGAACCATGGCTGGCCATCCGGCCAACCGTCGCGCCAGGTGCGACAGATTGTCCGGGTCCGACGGAAACCTCGTCCATTCCCGCCAGAACCAGATGGTAGGCGCCCTGGGCGCGCAGGATCAAGACCGTGCCCCAACCGTTCAGCGGTCCGGCGTATTCGACCACGGCGGCGGCGGGACTGGCCACGACGTGACCTTTTTCCGTGCGGATCGTCAGGCCGGCCGCGCGGCCGCCGGCCGGCATGGTCTGGCCGAAGCGCCGGGCCAGCGGTCCGGGCACGGGCGCGCTGAGCTTCAGCGGGCCGGTGGCCGGCTTGGGCGACAGGGCGTCGGTCAGGGCGCCGAGCGTGCCCTGGTCGTCGCCGGTCAGGGCCTCCTGGGCGTAGGCCCGCTCAAGCTGGGTCTTTTCGACGATCATCCGCTCCAGCTCGCCCTTGCGGTCGGCGACCAGGCTTTCGGCGGTGAACAGCTGCTCGGAGGCGGCCGCGGCTTCGCGGCGCAAGGCGGCGACAGCGCGGGCCTGGCGGGCGTAGCCGTCGGCGCGGGCCTGCAGCTCGGGCGTCATGGCCCGGATCAGGATGGCGGCCCGCACCGCGTCGCGGGCGTCGTCGGGGCTGACCAGCAGGGCCGGCGGCGGATCGCGGCGGAAGAGCTGCAGGGCGCTGAGCAGCCGGGCCAGCTGGCCCCGGTCGCGACCCAGCTCGGCGGTCAGGGCCGACTCGCGCTGGTGCAGGGCCTCCAGCCGGGCGCGCTTGAGGTCGACGTCGTCGCCGGCGTCGACCCGGCGGCGGCCCAGGGCGTCCAGCTCGCCGCGCAGGTCGGCGATCTCGCGGCGGGTCTCGGCGGCGGCCTGCTCGTCCCGGGTCTTCTGGCTCGAGGGGATCCTTTCGCCGATCGATCCGCGCTGGCCGACCTGGGCCGCGACAAGGCCGCCGGCGCCCAGCAGGGCGACCAGGAGGCTGGCGGTGATCAGGACGACGCGACGCGACATGATCCGATCAATGCCTCAATCGCGATGATAGGGCGAGCCCGCCAGGATGGTGACGGCGCGATAGACCTGTTCGGCCAGCATCGCCCGCGCCAGGGCGTGCGGCCAGGTCTGGGGCCCGAAGGCCAGCATCTCGTTGGCGGCGCCCAGGATCGAGGGATCCAGGCCGTCGGCCCCGCCGATCAGGAACACGACCTTGCGGTGGCCGTCGTCGCGCAGGCGGCCCAAATGCTCGGCGAAGGCCCGGCTTGGCCGCACCTTGCCGTGTTCGTCGCAGGCGATGACATAGGCGCCCTCCAGGTGCGGGCGCAGCACCTCGGCCTCGGCGGCCTTGCCGGGCTTCCTGGCCTCGACCTCGACGATCTCGACCGGTCCGATCGCCAGGGCGCGGCCGGACGCGGTGGCCCGGGACGCGTAGTCCACGGCCAGCTGCGCCTCGACCATGCGGCCGAGTTTTCCGACGGTGAGGATGGTGATCTTCATCGCGCTTCCAGGCAGGGCCAAGCAGGGCGGCCTGGCGTCCCCCGGCCGGGCCGGGGGAGACGAAGCGGTTTAGTTCGACGCCATCCGGTGCGGCGCGTCGACGGCCCAGATCTTCTCGATGTTGTAGAACGAGCGGACTTCGGGGCGGAACAGGTGGACCACCACGTCGCCGGCGTCGATCAGCACCCAGTCGCAGTGCGGCAGGCCTTCGACCCGCGCCTTGCCGAAGCCCTGCTCCTTGAGCGCGCGGATGATGTGGTCGGCCAGAGCGCCGACGTGACGGTGCGAACGGCCGGACGCCACGATCAGGCTGTCGGCGACCGAGCTCTTGTCCGTCAGGTCGATGTGGACGATGTCCTGGGCCTTGTCGTCGTCGAGACGCGACAGGATCAGGGTCTCGAGCGCCTTGATACTCAGGTCCAGCTCGGACTCGTTCTTGGTCGAGGTTTCGGGGGAAACCGTTCCCTCGTGCGCCTGGGGCGCGGGGTCGCTACGCAGCGGAAATGCTCCTTGATGGGGTTCGCGCAATAGCTCCCATAGCATGGAAGACTCGAAAAGATGAGGGGGTTCGTCGTCGCGGGCGATTCGAGGGGGTCGGTGTGTCTTCCGGGGCGACGGCGCCAAGCTTGACCGAAACCCCTTTCACTTCCGCCGCCCTGGGCTAGAAAACGGTTTCGAGTACGGGGGACAGCATGGCTTACGAGACCTTGGGCAAGGAACGCTTCGTCGTCGACCGGAGCGGGCCGGTCGAGATGATCCGCATCAAGGCGCGCCGCCAGGTGTTCGCGCTGCTGTTCCTGCCGGTCTGGCTGACGGGCTGGACCGTGGGCGGCGTCGTGGCGATCGGCCAGGTGCTCCATGAGTTCAGCCTGTTCCTCTGCCTGTGGCTGTGCGGTTGGGCGCTGGGCTGGGTCTTCGCGGCCGGCACGATCGCCTGGATGCTGATGGGCGCAGAGACCGTGCGGGTCGTCGGCAAGGACCTGGAGCTGGGGACCGAGATCGGCCCGTGGAAGCGCGGCAAGCTCTATCAGGGCGCACAGATCCGCGACCTGCGCGCCGCGCCCGCCAATCCGCTGACGAACTTCCAGCTGAGCGGGCCCTTCATGCGCCACATGCAGATCGGCGCGGTGCAGTTCACCTATGGCGCCCGGACCGTCCGGCTGGCCGCCGGACTGGACGAGGCCGAGGGCAGGCTGATCGTCGAGCGGTTGAAGAAGGCTCTGCCGAGCAGCGCGACCGCCAGCGACGGCGCGTTCTAGAGCATTTTCGAGCGAAGTGGATGCCGGTTCGCGTGAAGAAAATGCTCTAAAACAAAAACCTAGAGCCCCGGCCTGATGCAATCAGGTCGGGAGACGCTCTAGGCGCCGGCCCCGTCCTGCAGGAACGTCTCGCTATGGGCGTGGCAGGCCCAGCCGTCGTCGCCACGGATCCAGGTCGAGCTGTCGGCGGCGTGCAGCTCCTGGGTCTTGCCGTCCATCTTGACCTTCTGGCGCACGGTGTAGGCGATGATCGCCACGTCGGGGGCGGGGGTGGAGACCTCGACGTCGTCGAAGCTGTAGGACTCCAGCGACCAGTCGCCCTCCTCGGTCATCTTGCCCATCTTGTCCCGGGCGATGCTCATGACGCCGCGCGCGCCGGTCACCAGGCTGGTCTTGCCGGAGAGCTTGGCGGCCTTGTCGCCGTCCTTGGCCTTCATCGCGTCCCAGTAGGACGTCTCGAGGGCGACGATCTCGGCCTTGGTCGGCTTGGCATGGGTGGCCATGGCGATTTCCTTTCGAGCTGCATCGACGGCGGCCACGCTGGGGCGGATCGCCGTCGAAGGGTCGACAAGGAACGCTTCGGCGCCCGAAAGGAGCCCGTTTTGGTAGGGAAGGGGCGCCTACCCCTTGGTCTGCCGCTTCCGCAGGGCCGTCGACGAGGCGAAGTTCAGCGGGCCGGTGAGATAGACCCAGGCGGGGGCCGTGGCGTCGGCCAGGATCGAGGCGGCGCTGGACGGCAGGCGGGCCCAGGCGAAGCGGCGGGCGGCCGGCGAGGTGCGGGCCTTCAGCGCCGCCCACGGCCGCGAGATCACCGCCACGGGGACCTCGCGCATGATCTGGGTCCAGCCCCTCCACCGATGGAAGGTGGCCAGGCTGTCGGCCCCCATCACCCAGACGAATTTCACGCCCGGATAGCGCGCCCGCAGCACCCGCAGGGTGTCGATCGTGTATTGCGAGCCCAGGCGGGTCTCGGCGTCGGAGACGATCATGTCGCTGCCCCGCGCCCACTGCCGGGCCCCGGCCAGGCGCTCGGCCAGGGGCCGCGTCTCGTGCGACGACTTCAGCGGGTTCTGCGGCGAGACCAGCCAGATCACCTTGTCCAGCTCCAGGCGTCGCAACGCCGTCTCGGCGACGTGGGCGTGGCCCTCGTGCGCCGGGTTGAAGCTGCCGCCGAACAACCCGACGCGCATGCCCGGTTCCAGATGGAACCCCAGGCGTTGCGCGGCGGGCCGGCCGGCCTCAGGGACGAGTCTGGCCGGTCCCGCGAACCACATATTTGAACGTCGTCAGTTGCTCGGCCCCGACCGGACCGCGGGCATGGAGTTTGTCGGTGGCGATGCCGATCTCGGCCCCGAAGCCGAACTCGCCGCCGTCGGCGAACTGGGTCGAGGCGTTGACCAGCACGATGGCGCTGTCGACCAGGGCGATGAACCGCTCGGCCGCCGCCGGATCCTGCGTGAGGATCGCGTCGGTGTGGCCCGAGCCGTAGGCGGCGATGTGGGCGGCCGCGCCCTCCACCCCGTCGACCACGGCCACCGAGATGGTCGGCGCCAGGTATTCGGTGGACCAGTCGGCCTCGACAGCCGGCTTCATGGTGGGCTCGATGGCCCGCGAGGGACCGTCGCCGCGCAGCTCGCAGCCGGCCTTGATCAGGGCGTCGGCGATCGGCGGCAGCAGCCGCTCGGCGGCCGCGCGGTCGATCAGCAGCGTCTCGGCCGAGCCGCACACCGACACGCGGCGCATCTTGGCGTTCAGCACGATGTCGACGGCTTGCTTGGGATCGGCCGCCGCGTGGACGAACACGTGGTTCAGGCCTTCCAGGTGGCCCAGCACCGCGACCCGCGCTTCCTTCTGCACCCGCGCCACCAGGGTCTTGCCGCCCCGGGGGATGATCAGGTCGATGGTGCGGTCCAGGCCGCCCAGGATGTAGCCGACGGCGTCGCGGTCGGTGGTGCGGACCATCTGCACGGCGTCGGTCGAGATCCCGGCCGCCTTCAGCCCCTTGGTCACGGCCGCGTGGATGGCGAGGTTGGAGTGGATGCACTCCGACCCGCCGCGCAGGATCACCGCGTTGCCCGAGCGCACGCAAAGCGCGGCCGCGTCGGCGCCGACATTGGGACGGCTCTCGAAGATCATGGCGATCACGCCGATCGGCGTGCGGACCCGGGCGATGTCCAGGCCGTTGGGGCGCGTCCAGCGGGCGGTCTCGACGCCCAGGGGGTCGGGGATGGCGGCCACGGCCTCGACGCCGGCGGCCACGCCTTCCAGGCGCTCGGCGTTCAGCATCAGCCGCTCGACCATCGGCGCGGTCAGGCCGCCGGCCCCGGCCTTGTCGAGGTCACGGGCGTTGGCGGCCAGGATGGCGGGGGCGTCGGCGCGGATGGCGGCGGCCATGGCTTGGAGCGCGGCGGTGCGCTGGGCTGGCGTGGCGACGCGCAAGGCCTGCGCCCCGTGCCGAGCCGCCTGTCCCATCGCCGTCATCGTCGCCTGCAAGCTCATGCCCGCGTCGTCCATAGCCATCCTCCGATCCCGGATATGCTCAGAGTGAGGCTTACCTAGGCGCTTTGGGCGGGCGGGGGAATGGGGAAAGGGTGGTGGGGGTGTTAGCGGGGCTGGTGGGGCTGCCGAACGTCACAGAAAACGCTTCAGCACTAACGTGTCGTCCTATGTGTGATCGGCTCTGAAAATTCCCCAGAGGATCGCCACCGTAGCGGCGGCCAATGCTGCAAGAACAGCATGTATGTCAGGCCAGCGACCCGCCAATTTGGCGATTGTGAACGCGGTTCCAGCCATCCCAATGGGAATCTTGATGGGCTCATAAATCGCCTTCACCTGCTGCCACGCCATCAAGCTCAAGAACAACCTTCGTTGGGCTGCTGCTCCGCGTTCATAAAGTTTCGTGCCCTTTGGCTTGAGCGTCCAAACTGGATGTGGGAGATCGAGTTTGCCTGTGCCTCTGCGCTTATATTGGACATCCAAGAAGTTCAGCTGCGTGAGATCGTTGAGCATTCGTTCAAGATCGGCCTCAAAATCATCCTGATGCTCCGGGTTGTCCGCGTCAAAGGCGACACCCGCGTACTCGCCTCCTTCTGTCTGTATTGTCGCTTTGAAAGCATCCCAGCCCGCCGCTCCGTCGGCTGATTTGATCACACCAACGATCATGCGAAACCAGCATGCGTAACCCTCAGCTGCTTTGACGGATAATGCCATGTGGTTCGCTTGGATGCCCCGGTGAGCCTGGAGGTCGAGCTTAGCTCCCTTTTTGTTGGTAGTTTACATCCGCCCCGGATGGGGCCGCGCCTTAAAGCCTTGGTGGATCGGAGCTCTGGCGTCTGGCCGTGTCAAGGACCGCCCCTGGCGGCCGCGTCGCGGCGGCGCGACGCGCCGTCCTTGACACGGCCAGACGCCAGAGCAGGCTCGCCATCAAGGTTTCAAGGCGCGGYCTCGCCGCTRGCGGAWGACGTCAGGGGTGTTTCCGGAAGGGCGTTCTTTCTGAACCCTCTCTCTTAGAGAGAGGGAGGGGCCCGCCGCGCAGCGGTGGGAGGGTGAGAGGTTTCACCCTATCCGGTTTCACGCCGACGCCCTGCCGGCGCGCCGTCTGACGTTTTAACCCCTCACCCTCCCAAGCTTCGCTTGGGCCCTCCCTCTCCCTCTGGGAGAGGGTTTCCGCCGTGCGCGGCGGCCTTCCGTTCGGCCCCGTCCCCGGCCTATCGTCCTCCCCATACCCAGGGGGAACCACATGCCGACACCCGCCCATCTCCGCCGCGCGACCCTCGCGCTCCTGGCCCTCTGCGCCCTCGCCCTGACCGCGCCCTCGGCCCAGGCGGCCGGCCCCCGCGAGAACGACCTCGCCCTCCCCATCGGCGGCAAGCCCGGCCCGCTGGACGCGATCACCGACGTGGCCGGGGTCGAGGTCGGGCACACGACCCTGATCTCCGGCGCGGGCAAGCTGGTCCCCGGCAAGGGCCCCGTGCGCACCGGGGTGACGGTGGTCCTGCCGCGCGGCAAGGACGATCCCGACCCGGTGTTCGGGGCCTGGTTCACGCTGAACGGCAACGGCGAGATGACCGGCACCACCTGGCTGCAGGAGGGCGGCTACCTGGAGGGGCCGGTGGCGATCACCAACACCCACAGCGTCGGGGTGGTGCGCGACGCGGTGATCCAGTGGGAGTTGTCGCGCAAGGCGGTGCTGCAGCCGTGGTGGCTACCGGTGGTGGCCGAGACCTATGACGGCCTGCTCAACGACATCAACGGCTTCCACGTCAAGCCCGAGCACGTGCTGGCCGCGCTGGACGCCGCCAAGGGCGGGCCGGTCCAGGAGGGCGCGGTCGGCGGCGGCACGGGCATGGTCTGCCTGCACTTCAAGGGCGGGATCGGCACCGCCTCGCGGATGCTGACGGCCAAGCAGGGCGGCTACACCGTCGGCGTGCTGGTGCAGTGCAATTTCGGCGGGCGGCCGGACCTGCGGATCGCCGGCGTCCCGGTCGGCGAGGCGATCCCCGACCTGATGCCCTGCGTCGCCAACGGCGCCCCCGCTCCGGCGGCCGCCCCGCGGCTGAAGCCCTGCGACGCGGCTCCCGCGCGGACCCAGTCCGAGGCGGAGACCGAACGCGAGCAGGGCTCGATCATCGTCGTCGTGGCCACCGACGCCCCGCTGCTGCCGCACCAGCTGAAGCGGCTGGCCACCCGGGTCGCGCTGGGCGTGGGGCGGCAGGGCGGCTTCGGCGGCAACGGCTCGGGCGACATCTTCATCGCCTTCTCGACGGCCAATCCCAAGGTCTGGGCGGCGGACGACGTGTCGTCGGTGCGGATGCTGAGCAACGACCAGATGGACCCGCTGTTCAAGGCCACCGCCCAGGCGACCGAGGCGGCCATCACCAACGCCTTGCTGGCCGGCGAGACCATGACCGGCGCCGACGACGTCCGGGTGTACGCCATGCCGGTGGACCGGATGCTGGAGGCGATGAAGCGGTACGGGCGCGAGGTGAAGCGCTAGGGGATCTCCCCCGATGGACGCCCGCCGCCATCCCCGCCACAGTCCTCTGGCCGGTCCCCCCATCCGGCGCGCCACGCGAGGGCCGGCATGGACTTCATGAAACTCCTGCGCAGCTTCGAGGAGTTCCTGTTCGAGGCGACGTCGTGGCTGGTCTTCTATCCGCTGACCCTGTGGCGGGTGCTGGTCTGGCCGCTGGAGACCATGGCCTATTCCGACGCCGAGCAGGGCGACGACGAGGCCGGGCGCTATGACGACGCCCTGACGCCGCCGCTGTTCCTGCTGGTCACCGTGGTGGCGATGAACCTGCTCGCCCTGGCCGCCCACATGCCCCAGCCGCGCGCGGCCGGAACCCTGGGGCACGCGGTCTTCAGCTCGCCCCAGAACGCGGCCCTGTTCCGCGCCCTGGTCTTCAGCCTGATCCCGCTGGTCGCCGCCGTCGCCCTGCTGCGCTTTCAAGGCGTGCGGCTGTCGCGCGAAACCCTGCGGCCGCCGTTCTACGCCCAGTGCTACCTGGCCGGACCGTGCGCGGTGATCGTGATCGGCGGCGGGATCATCTTCCAGCGTCAGGACATCCCCAACGTCCTGGGCCTGGTGCTGATGCTGGCCGGGATCGCCTGGTTCCTGACCGCCCAAACCCGCTGGTTCGCCAGCCGCCTGGGCATCGGGAGGCTGAAGGCGGCGGGGATCGCGGTCTCGGCGCTGGTCCTGGCCCTGATCTTCTTCTTCGCGATCGTGATCCCCGTGGCTCTGTTCTGACGGCGTGATTTAGCAAACCAAGCTTCCTAAATCGGGTGACGCCGCCCGCATCCTCCGTCTAGGGTCCCGGCCGAGTTCGTCAGGAGAATCCCATGCGTCTTGGACTGGTGCTGGCCGCGATCGCGGCGCTGTCGGCGACACCCGCCCTGGCGCAGGACAAGACCCCCTACGATGCGGTTGACCCGTTCATCGGCACCGGCGGCGACGGCCACACCTTCCCCGGCGCGGTCGCCCCGTTCGGCATGGTGCAACTGAGCCCCGACACCGACATCCTGCCGTTCAAGCAGAGCTACGCCCGCGCCGCCGGCTATCGCTACACCGATCCGACGATCCTGGGCTTCTCGCACACCCACTTCTCGGGATCGGGCCACTCCGACCTCGGCGACATCCTGCTGGCCCCGGTCAGCGGCGAGGCCAAGCTGGAGCCGGGCGAGGCCGACAAGCCGGGGTCGGGCTACCGCTCGCGCTTTTCGCATGACGGCGAGGTCGCCCAGCCCGGCTACTACGCCGTGACCCTGACCGACAGCCAGGTGCGGGCCGAGCTGACGGCCGGCCTGCGCACCGGCATGCATCGCTACAGCTACGCCAAGGGCGCGCGAGCCCAGGTGCTGCTCGACCTGCGCACCTCGATCTACAACTATCCGGGCAAGGTTTCGTGGTCGCGGATCCGCGTGGCCGAGGACGGCACGATCACCGGCATGCGCGAGACGCGCGGCTGGGCGCCCGGCCGCCAGCTCTATTTCGCCATCCGTTTCGACCGGCCGCTGGTCGGCAAGGCGCTGTACAACAAGGAAGCTGACGTCCCCTACAAGGGCTTCGCCCAGCCGGGCCGCACAGCCTTCGATCGCGCCCAGATGGAGGGCCGGGCCCTGGTCGGCGTCTTCGATTTCGGGACCATCGACGGACCCCTGGTCGCCAAGGTGGCCATCTCGTCGGTCAGCGAAGAGAACGCGATCCTGAACCTGTCCAGCGACGAGAACGGCTTCGACTTCGACGGCCTGCGGGCCAGGACGCGTGCCGATTGGGAAAAGGCCCTGGACGCGGTCGAGATCGCCGCCCCGGCCGAGACTCGGACGAACGTCTACACCGCGCTCTACCACACCCTGCTGGCCCCCAGCGTGTTCAGCGACGTCGACGGCCGCTATCGCGGGCCCGACAACGAGGTGCATGAGGCCAAGGGCTACACCTTCCACTCGACCTTTTCGCTGTGGGACACCTTCCGCGCCGAGCACCCGCTGCTGACCCTGGTCCAGCCGGAGAAGCGCACCAGCGACGTGGTCAATTCGCTGATCGCCTCCCAACAGGAGAGCCCCTACGGAATCCTGCCGGTCTGGCAGTTCCACGGCCAGGAGACCTGGACGATGATCGGCTACCACGCCGTGCCGGTGATCTCCGACGCCTACATGAAGGGCATCCGGGGCTTCGACGAGAAGGCGGCCCTGGACGCCATGGTCAAGAGCGCCACCTACGCCCCCTATGGCGGCCTGGGCGACTACATGACCCTGGGCTACGTGCCGATCGACAAGGAACCGGAGGCCGCCTCCAAGACCGTCGAATACGCCTATGACGACTGGACCATCGCCCGCATGGCCAAGGCCATGGGCCGCGACGACGTCGCCGCCACCTTCGAGAAGCGGGCGGGGAACTGGCGCAACAGCTTCGACACGAAGACCGGCTTCCTGCGGGCCCGCAAGAGCGACGGGGCGTTCCGCACGCCGTTCGACCCGACGGCGATCAACTACGGGAGCGACTATACCGAGGGCAACGCCTGGCAGTATTCGTGGTTCGCGCCGCAGGACCTGGGCGGGCTGGTGGGCCTGATGGGCGGCGACGCGGCGACCGTGCGCAAGCTGGACGCCATGTTCGACTTCGACAATTCCAAGATCGACTACTCGCACGCCGAGGACATCGCCGGCCTGATCGGCCAGTACATCCACGGCAACGAGCCCAGCCACCACGTGGCCTACATGTACGATTACGCCGGCGCCCCGTGGCGCACCCAGGCGCGGCTGACCCAGATCGTGAAGTCGCAGTACAAGCCCACGCCCGACGGCCTGTCGGGCAATGACGACCTGGGCCAGATGTCGGCCTGGCTGGTCTTCACTTCGCTGGGCTTCTATCCCGTCGCGCCGGGCTCGAACGAGTACGTGATCGGCCGGCCGTTCGTAGACAAGGCGGTGCTGAACCTCGAGGGCGGCAAGCGGTTCACGGTGCGGACGGTGGGGCTGTCGGACGGCGCGCCCTATGTCGGCGCGGTCACCCTGAACGGCAAGCCGCTGACGCGGAGCTTCCTCCGCGACGCCGAGATCCGGGCCGGCGGCGAGCTGGTCTTCACGATGAGCGCCACGCCGAACAAGGCGTGGGCGGCGGGGGCGAAGGACCGGCCGATGTCGATGACGGGGTACGGGCGGTAAACCGCTCTTCCCTCCCCCTCGTGGGGAGGGAAGGCCGCGAACGCCCTTGATCCTACCGCGCCGGCGGCGCCGCCTGGACGCTGAAGTCGCCGATGGTGATCGCCGGGCCCTTGGGGGCGTTGGCGCCGTCGACGCGGACGAACGACACCACCAGCTGGCTGATCTGGCCCGGCGAGAGGCCGCGCAGGACGTCGGTGGCGGGCAGGACCAGCTTGGCCTTGCCGCTGCCTTCCGTCCCGCCGCCCCCGTGGTCGGCGTGGTCGCCGCCGCCCGCATGAAGGGCCCCGGCGATTTCGAAGGCCCCGACCGTGCCGATCAGGTGGCGTTCCTCGGGCGCGCCGCCCGACGTCGGCAGGTTGACATAGACCTTGTAGAAATAGCCGCCGGCCTTGCCGATCTCCGTCAGGGCGACCTCGTCGAGCACCACGTTCAGTTCGGTGGGGGCAGGGGTGCGCGGCGGAGTGGCGGCCAGGGCGCCGGCCTTCAGCTTGCCTTGCTGGCCCAGGGGAACGCTGACGCTGAACGAGCGGTCGTCAAGGGTCAGGGCGCCCTGGCTGTCGCCCAGCGAAATCACGCCGTCGAGCGCCTTCTCGCCGTTCATCGGCACGGCGCGCAGCATCGGCCGGGCCGGGGTCCTGGGAGCCGGCGGCGTGGGCAGGCGCTGGTTGTCGTAGACGTAGCCCAGGGTCGTGGTGGTGTCGCGGGTCTGGACCTTGGCCATGCCGGGCGTGGTGGGGCCGTAGTTGAACCCGCCGCTCCAGTAGGAGTCGCTCGTCGCCGGCATGGTCCGTCCGCCGCCGGCCGAGATCCACGCGCACCACAGCCGGTCGATATTGCCGTGATGGACCCAGAAGATCGGGTCCTCTGGCGACAGCATGGTGGGCATGACCCCGCCGATGATGTTGTGCACCTGGTTGTGCGGCAGGCTCTCGATCTGCGGCTCCATCGGCGAGGGCCAGTTGCGCGGGAAGTTGACGTACTGCGGCTGGGTGAAGCCGTAGCCCAGGGCGCCCGAGACGTTGGTGTTCTTGCGCCAGACCCACAGCGGATTGCTGGCGTCGCCCGGCGTGGTGAATTCCTTGGGCAGGTTGGCGTTGGTGTAATAGTCCCAGTACGGCAGGTTGAAGCTCTGATCGCCCGAGATCGCCCGGATCTGCTGCTCGAACCGGTAGATGTAGCCCCGGTGCCAGGTCAGGAAGTAGGGCACGCCGTGCGGGCAGTAGCTCTTGTGGATGTTGGCCCAGTAGACCCAGCTGTTGGGATCGGAGGGGTTGGTGTTCGCCCGCATCTTCTTCACGGTGGCGACGAACTTGGCGTAGGAGGGGGTGTTGACGAACGCCGCCCAGGAAGTCCGTGTGCGGACCGACTGGGCCAGCGCCTGATCCGCGCCCAGGCTTGCTGAAAGTCCGGCCGCGGCGAGACCCGCGCCCAGCATCGTGCGTCTGTCGAGCATGTCGCCCTCCCCTTGTATCGGGCGACCGTAGCGTCCTTTGGTTGTGTTTTGAAGGGGCTCGCCGAAAAGTTCTGTCAGCGCGGCTTGAAGGCCAGGGCGTCGATCAGGACGCCCGGTCCGCGCGAGGTCACGACCACCTGGTGCGGACCGTTGCCCAGGGTCAGGCCGGTGGCCGCCGTCAGTCGCCCGTCCAGCACGCCCTGGGCCCAGACCGCGTCGCCGGGCTCGCGCTTCAGGGCGATCTCGACCGGCGGGCCGCCGTCCACCGCCACGGCCAGCCGCAGGGCGTCGCCGGCGGTCAGGGGGAAGGTCGGGATCAGGTCCAACGACAGGGCCCGGGACCCCGGCGGCAGGGTGATGTCGTAGGTGAGGGTCGAGCCGGCCGCGCCCGATTGCATCGAGCCCTCGCCGCGACCCAGGCCGGCGACCCGCGTCCAGCCCGCGCCCGTGACCGTCTCGGCCGGGATCGCGATCGGCGCCGCGGGGTCGGGGGTGGCTGGCGACGCGGCCGGAGCCGAGCCGGCCTCGACCAGCGAGGCGGCGGGCAGCACCGGCGGGGTCAGGCGGAACGACTTCCACTGGCCGTCGGCCGGCTCGACCGCCATCAGGCCCCGCCACTTCCCGCCGGCGATCTGGGTGTTGTAGCGGTCGGTCAAGCCCGCCAGCTCGGCGTCGGCCTGGCGCGCCAGGGCTCCGCGTCGCCGGGCTTCCAGCGGCGCCTTGTCGGCCAGGCGGTCGTGGGCCTCGGCGTCGAAGAAGCGGTGATTGGCCGCCGCCGCCGCCTTCACCGGATAGGCGACCAGTTCGAAGAAGGCGTCCTGCTGTTCGCGCTTCAGCCGGGGGCCGAGGGCGTCGACCCGGGCGACCAGAGCGTCGAAGGCGGCCAGGCGCGCGGCCGCCGCCTCCAGCGGCAGGTCGCTCGGCCGCGCCTTCTGACCGGGCAGCCACCACTGCAGGTGCTCGGGCTTGCGCTCGAGGTTGAGGCTGTACCAGGCGGTCATCAGGTCGGCGATCTCGGGCGCCGCCTCGGGGCCGAACTCCCGCGCCGCCCAGCCGGCCAGGAAGCCCCGCCAACCGTCCTTACGGAAGGCGTCGACGTCCCAGGCCATGGCCAGGAACAGCTCGGTGTTGATCTCGGCCGGCTTGAGGTCGCCGACATTGGCCACCCACAGCCGCCGTGCGCCCTGGTCGTACGCCTGGCCCATCTGCTGCTGGATCAGGGCCGGCGGGGTGGTCGACAGCCAGATGTAGGACAGCGGCGCGCCCAGATAGGACAGGTGGTAATAGACCCCCGAACCGCCCGCGCGCTTGCGCTCGGCCGCGTCGGGGAACTGGCGGATGTAGCCGAAATTGTCGTCGGGCCAGACCAGGGTGACGTCGTCGGGGACCTTCAGCCCGCCGCGATAGACGTCCAGCACCTCCTTGTAGGGCGTGAACACCTGGGGCGCGTCCGCGACGCCGCGTTCGGCCAGCAGCCGGCGCTGGTCGGCGAAGATCGTCTCCAGCAGCGCCTTGCGGCCGGCCATGTCGCTGGCCCCGACCATGCCGCTGTCGTGGATGCCGCGCATGCCCAGGGTGTAGAGGTTCTCGTATGCGCCGTTGGCCTGCACCCGCTCGCGCCAGTAGGCCAGCACGCCGTCGGGGTTGGTCGCGTAGTTGTAGGTCTCGGCTGGTCCCTTCCACTCGCCGACATTGTTGCGCAGCATGGGTTCGGCGTGGGACGAGCCCATGACGATGGCGTAGCGGTCGGCCAGCTTGGCGTTGATGGGGTCGCCGTTGAACGGGGTGGTGGTCGGGTGCATGGCCGGCCACAGGGTGTTGGCCTTCAGGCGCAGCAGCAGGTCGAAGACCCTGGCGTAGGTCTTGGGGCCGATGTTGCCGGTCTCGGGCTCGAAGGTGTGGGCCGCCCAAGGCTGCAGCCCCCAGTCCTCGTCGTTGAGGAAGATCCCGCGATACCTGACCGAGGGCGGGCCGAAGCGCCGGGTCCCGGCGGCCACGTACAGCTGGTCGCGATGGGGCGGCGGCACGTCGGCCCACCAGCGCCAGGCAGAGACGCCGATCGCCTGGGACAGCTCATAGACGCCGTAGGCCGTGCCCCGCCGGTCGCTGCCGACGATCACCAGGGCGCGGGGCACGCCGGGGGCAGGCTGGTCGACCACGGCGATGACGAAGCTCTCCCAGGCGCCCTTCAGGTCGCGAACGTCGAGCTTGCGGGTCGCGACCAGGCGGTCGATGGCGGGGTTGCGGCCCAGGGTCCCGATCCAGACCTGGGGACGGCCTGGAGCGCCGTCGTCGAGGCGGACGGTCGCCGAACGGTCCGTCACCTCGGTCAGGTCATCGGCCAGGCCGTGGGCGGCCAGGCTGACCACCGGCGCGTCGTCCTGGCTCACGACCAGGTCGGCGATGGTGTTCGGAGCGACCAGCGGAAAGGCGCCGGCCGCGGGGCGGTCGAGGATCCAGGGCGCGGGGGAGGCCAGCGCGGTGGAGGCCCAGAGGCTGGCGATGAGGACGGTCGCGATCCGGACGATCGATGCCAGCACATTTGCCTCCCGTGTCGCCTACGCGAACTGTTTCACAAAATGAGACGAAAGTTCACATGATGCAATGGATCGCGGGCGGAGGCCGTGCCGGTGAACACTTGCCCCACCTGACCGCTGCGCGGTCTGTCGCGGCGAGGGGGCGGAGGACGAGAGCGCGGCGTCCTCTTCCTCCTGTGGGGGAAGACGATCGCGAAGCGATCCGTAGGGGGCAAGTGCTCGCCGCACTGGGATTCCGGTGAGAGCCTTAAAACCCCAGGCACACCGGTTGGGTCACCACCATCACCGCTTCCTGCGAGAACCGTCGCTTATACGCCGCGCGCACGGCGTCCAGCCGGTCCTCGCCGCCGGCTCGGCCGGGCAGGGCCAGGATCACCACCTTCGACGGTTCGCGGACGATGACGCCGTCGGCGCCGCGCCACTGGCCGGCGGCGTCCAGCACGGTCAGGCCGTCGGGAAAGCGCGGGGTCAGTTCCTCGTCGACGAAGCGGGCGAAGTCGGCTTCGGAGACGCCGACCTGGTCGCTGATGTCGCGGCCGAAGAACAGCTGGGCGGTGCGGCCGGGGCTCTGACCCGCCGGGCAGGTCGCGGGCGCCAGGGTCGCGCAGCCGGAGAGCAAGGTCGCGCCGGCCGCCAGGGCCAACAGCGCGACCGGGCGCATCAGCCGCCCACCGCCAGGTCGTCGGCGTGGATCATCGGGCCTTCGGTGAAGCCCAGCTCGGCCTCGATGGCGTCGGAACGCAGGCCGGCGATGCGGTGGGCGTCGCCGCTGTCGTAGCGGACCAGGCCCCGGGCGACCTCGCGACCGGTCTCGTCGCGCACGCGGACGGCGTCGCCCTTGTCGAACGGGCCCTCGACGGTGCGCACGCCGGCGCTGAGCAGGCTCTTGCCGTTGGCCAGGGCGGCGGCGGCCCCAGCGTCGACGGTCAGCCAGCCCTGGGGGGCCAGCGAGCCGGCGATCCAGGCCTTGTAGGCGGCGGCGGGCGAGGCGCCGGCCTCGATCACCGTGGCCAGGGCCCCATCCTCGATGGCCTGCAGCGGGGCGGGGCGCGAGCCCAGGGTGATCAGGGTGGCGCAGCCGGCGGCCCGGGCGATGCGGGCGGCGGCGATCTTGGTGGCCATGCCGCCGGTGCCTACCCCGGCCGAGGCGTTGGCCCCTTCGGCCATGCCGGCGATCTCGGGCGTGATCTCGCCGACCCGCTCGATGTGGGTGGCGGTCGGATCGCGGCGCGGGTCGGCGGTGTAGAGGCCGTCGATGTCGGACAGCAGCACCAGCAGGTCGGCGCCGACCATCTGGGCCACGCGGGCGGCCAGACGGTCGTTGTCGCCGTAGCGGATCTCCTCGGTCACCACCGTGTCGTTCTCGTTGACCACGGGCACGACATTGAGGGCGATCAGGGTCTCGGCGGTGGCGCGGGCGTTCAGCCAGCGACGGCGGGTCTCGGTGTCGTCGCGGGTCAGCAGGATCTGGGCGGCGACCACGCCGTGCGGCTCCAGCGCCTCTTCCCAGGCCCGCATCAGCACCGACTGGCCGGCGGCGGCGGCGGCCTGCTTCTCGGGCAGCGTCAGGGACTTGCGGCCCGTCAGGTTCAGGCGACGGCGGCCGAGCGCGACGGCGCCGGAGGACACCACCACCACCTGCTGGCCCCGGGCTCGCAGTCGGGCGAGGTCGGCGCAGAAGGCGTCCAGCCAGCCCCGGTTGGCGGCGCCCGTGTCGGCGTCGACCAGCAGGGCCGAGCCGACCTTGAAGACGATGCGCTTGGCGCGCGTGAGCGCCCCCCCGGAAGCGGACATCAGGGCTGCCAGCCCCCGGGGGTTTCCTCCTCGGGCGCCTCGTCGATCGCCGCCTCGGCGGGAGTCTCGCCCCGGCGGATGCGCACCTGGATGAAGGCGGCGCGCAGCAGTTCGGTGACACCCTTGCCGGACACGCCGGAGACCAGCATCGGCTTGATGCCGGAGACGGCCTCGAGCTCGGCGCGCTTGGCTTCCAGCGTCTCGGGATCCAGCGCGTCGATCTTGTTCAGCGCCAGGATCTCGGACTTGTCGGCCAACTCGTCGCCATAGGCTTCCAACTCGCCGCGGATCGTGGTCCAGGCGGTGGCGATGTCGTCCTGGGTGCCGTCCACGAGGTGGATCAGCACGGCCGAGCGTTCGACATGGCCCAGGAACCGGGTGCCCAGCCCCGCGCCTTCCGACGCGCCCTCGATCAGGCCGGGAATGTCGGCCATCACGAAGCGCTCGCTGGTCGACAGGTCGACCATGCCCAGGTTGGGCGTCAGGGTGGTGAACGGGTAGTCGGCGATCTTCGGCTTGGCGGCGCTGGCGGCGGCCAGGAAGGTCGACTTGCCGGCGTTGGGCAGGCCGACCAAGCCGACGTCGGCGATCAGCTTCAGCCGCAGCCAGACCCACAGCTCCTCGCCCTCCTGACCGGGATTGGCGTATTTCGGGGCCTGGTTCACCGGGCCCTTGAAGTGCAGGTTGCCCCAGCCGCCGTTGCCGCCCTTGGCCAGGCGCAGGGTCATGCCGGCGGTGTCGAGGTCGGCGATCAGGGTCTCCTTGTCCTCCTCCAGCACCTGGGTGCCGACGGGGACCTTTAGGACGACGTCGTCGCCCGCCGCGCCGTGACGGGCGCGGCCCATGCCGTGGATGCCCGTCCCGGCCTTGAAGTGTTGCTGGTAGCGGTAGTCGATCAGGGTGTTGAGGCCCTCGACCGCCTCGATCCAAACGTCGCCGCCTCGGCCGCCGTCCCCGCCGTCGGGGCCGCCGTATTCGATGTACTTCTCGCGTCGGAACGAGACCGCGCCGCCGCCGCCGTTGCCGGAGCGGACGTAGATTTTGCACTGGTCCAAGAATTTCATGAGCGTCTTTTGTCGCAAGGCGGCTTTCGCGTCGAGCCGAAACCGGTCCACGGCCAAGCCTTACAAGCGTTTAGGGACCGGAATCCGGCGGTTATAGCGTCGCTTTGCCGCGTCGAACTCCGTTCGGCTTCGTGACGAAATGTTAAAAGAGATCATGCGACAAACGATCTCATGAGGAAACCGATAGGACTATTGCGCGGGGAGGGCGGACATTGACGACGATTTCTGACGCCGAGTTTGCGCATGACCTCCAGGATCTGACGCTGCCGACCCTGTGTCGGAAGTACACCCACGAGGCGTCGCTCCATCGGAACATGCTGATGAGCCGGGGCACGGGGCTGGCTCCGGAGTGGCGCGACTTCCGCGCCTTCCTGACCGCCATCGGCCGTCGCCCGACCGACGAGCACAACTTCACCCTGCTCAATCGCAACGAACGCACCTACGGGCCCGGACGGGCGCGCTGGATGACGCCTGACGAACAGGCCGTCCACGAGGAAGAGTTCGACCGCCAGCAGGCAGCCAAGAGCCGCGAAACCCACCAGCTGATGCACCAGGCCGCGGCGATGAAGCGCGCCAGCGCGCCCAACGCGGCCAATTTCGGCCAGTGGACGCCGATGGCCGGCCGCCAGGTCTCCTATACCGAGGTGGCCAAGCGCCTGGCGATCCCGATCAACGCGCTGAACAAGACCATGGCCGACGGCCGCACGGCCGACGAACTGGTCAAGCGCTCGGGCTCGGCCCAGGAGCTGATCAATCCGGACCTGCAGTGGCTGCCGCCGGACCCGACCCGCAAGGCCAACTTCTTCGAGGCCTTCCGCATCTGGCACATGCAGGTGCAGCCGCAGTTCGCCCGCGCCGCCACGCCGACCTTCCTGTTCCTCTACATCGCCCTGCCGGTGATGAAGGAATGCCGGGACGAGCTGATGGGCCTGAACCTGTGGAACCCGCTGGGCCAGCGGGCCATGAACGCCCGCGACAGCCACGTGGCGTGGAAGAAGTACTGCGAGTTCATGCCCCGCGCCCAGGTGGCGATGATGGAAATCCCGATCTACGCGACCTATTCGCTGCTCAGCGACCTGGACGCCCTGTGCGAGCGGATCATCGTCGCCGAGAAGCGCTTCCGCGAAGGCCCGCAGAAGGTCGTCGCCACGCACCGCGCGGCGTAAGACCCTAAGCCAACCAGACCATCATCCGCGTCGGCACGGGTTCGGCCCGCGCCGTCGACGGCTTGTGCTCGACGACGCCCGTATAGAGGAAGCCGGCCTTGACCAGCACCTGGCCCGAGGCCGGGTTGTCGGCGAAGTGGCCGGCGACGACCAGCTTCTTGCGCCAGTCCTGCTTGGCCCAGGCCAGGGCGGCCTGAGCGGCTTCCGTCGCCAGGCCGCGGCCCCAATAGGGCCGGCCGACCCAGTAGCCGATCTCCAGGTGGCCGTCGGGCGGCGTGAAGAAGCCCAGCACTCCGACCACGCCCTCGTCCTCGAGGTCGATCACGAAGGTGGAGTCCTTGCGCCGGTCCTGGACCTGGCAGCGGGCGACGAAGCCGTCGGCGTCGCTCTGGCTGTAGGGCCAGGGCATGCGGGTGGTCATCTTGGCGATCGCATAGTCGCCGCACAGCGCCGCGATCCGCGCCGCGTCGTCGGCATGGGGAGCCCGCAGCGTCAGCCGCCGCGTCTCGATGATCGGACTCTTCTCGATCACGCACATCGCGCGCCTCCCGTACTCGGTCCTTCTAGGTGGGGACCGTGACGCTCGGATTTCAGGCCTGGGGTGCTTTTGCGGCCAAGAAATTTCGAGCGCGGACAAAACAAAAGCGGGGAGCCCGGCGTTCCGGACTCCCCGCTTAGGTTCGTCTGTCCGGATCGTCTTTCTTTGAGGAAAGCGCGACCCGGTTTCTACGAGGTTCGCGCTACTCGGCGGCTTGCGCCGGGGCAGCTACGTTCACGTAGGTCCGATTGTTGCGCTTGGTGACAAAAGCCACCGCGCCTTCGATAAGCGCGAAGAGGGTATGGTCCTTGCCCATGCCGACGTTCGCGCCCGGATAGAACTTGGTGCCGCGTTGGCGGATGATGATGTTGCCGGCGGCCACCTTCTGGCCGCCGAACTTCTTCACGCCGAGGCGACGGCCGGCCGAATCGCGACCGTTGGAGGACGAACCACCAGATTTCTTGTGAGCCATTGTGCTCTCCTGATCCTTAGAGGCGCAGCCGGTTAGGCTTCGCCGTCTTCCTTGGCCGCGGCCTTCTTAGGCGCGGCCTTCTTCTTCGGGGCGGCGGTCGGCTCGGCGTGTTCGACCACGGCGGCTTCAACCTTCGGCGAAGACTTGGTGGCCTTCTTCACGACGGTTTCGACTTCGACCTTGGCCGGAACCACGGCCGACACGGCGGCGTCGCCGAGGCCGCGAGCGCGGGCGTTCAGGATGACCTTCGGGGTCAGGTCGACGGTGCCGTCCCACTTGTCGGTCTTGCCGGCGCCGGCGACCGAGGTCACGCGGATGACCGACTCGGTCTGGCGGTGACCGCGGGTGCGGCGGTAGCCCTGACGGCGGATCTTCTTGAAGATCTTCACCTTCTCACCCTTGCGGGTTTCGATCAGGGTGCCGGAGACGACAGCGCCGTCCACGAGAGGGGCGCCGACCGTCACGGCCTCGCCTTCGCCAAGCATCAGGACTTCGCCGAAAGCGACTTCCGCGCCCGGTTCACCGTCGAGCTTTTCGACAACCAGCAGGTCGCCGGCTTGGACCCGGTACTGCTTGCCGCCGGTTTTGATCACCGCGTACATAGGTTAGCGCCTTAAGAAACGTGCGTTCGCAAAATAGGGAACGCCCGCGAGGAGACCCGGCGGGCGAGAGGGGCGCACTTATACCGTCGAAAGTCGCCGAGTCAACGGCGACGGGGCGCCCGGCTTGACTAAAATCGCGACGCAGCCCTAGCCGCGCCAAACGTCCGGATAGGGCGGCATCGGGACGTCCAGGGCCTGCTCCAGCCGCCAGGCCTCGTCCTCGCCGTCGATCTCCAGGATCAGCCGCTCCAGCCGCTGGCGCACGCCCGGCCCGGCGAGCCAGTTGGAATAGGCCGCGTAGGCCGCGTACTCGTCGTCGCCGCCAAGCGAGGGCCGGGCGTTTGAGCGCCGGAAGATTTCCGAGTTGACGGCGTCGGCCAGGTGAAGCCCCGCCCGGGGCTCGTCGCTGGCCAGCCAGGCCGCGAGGCGCGCCTCGACCGGTTGGCCGAGACAGATCAGGCCACGCAGCCAGTCTTCGGCCTCCTCTTCTTCCGGCGAGGCGCACAGGGCCTGGCGCCAAGCCAGGTCGAAGACCGCCACGATCGCCGCGCGCTCGTCCGCCGGCCAGCCAGGGAAGCCGCCGTAGGCGATCTTGCGAGCCAGGCTCTCTGGATCGCCGCCCAGATGGACCCGCGCCGGACCGCGCACGCAGAGCTCCAGGATGCGCGGCAGGAAATGCTTGTAGTCGTCCACCCCGCCGACCGTCGTCATGGCCCAGCCCATATAGCCGCCGAAGTCGTCGGCGGTGAGCTCGGCCAGGGGGCTGGTGGAGAGCCGGGCCAGGATTCGCTTCGGATCGCGACCGGGCGCGGCCTCCAGGGCAGTGGGGCGCCGGCGGCCCTGGAAGGCGGTATAGGCCGCGTCCAGCGCGGTTTGCAGGTCGGGTTCCGGCGTCATGGCCGCGCTTCATATCATGGCGGACGGGATCTCGCGCACGAGGCGCAAGAGAGGCGCTGGTATGTTACTTTATAACAGGCTATAGCCGGTGACGTGAACACAACCTTCTTCGCCTCCGTCGCCGCCACCGGTTTCGCCGTGGCCTTCCTGCATGCGGCCTTGCCCACGCACTGGCTGCCGTTCGTGCTGGTGGGGCGCGCCCAGAAGTGGACGACGGGCCGCACCCTGGGCGTCACCCTGCTGGCCGGGCTGGGCCATGTGGGCCTGACCATCCTGCTGGGCCTGGCCGTGGTGGCCGCGGGCCTGGTGGCCGAGCCGCACCTGGGCGGCTACTTCCACTGGATCGTCGGCGGGCTGATGGCGCTGATCGGCGCTTTCTATCTGATCCGCGGCCGTCACAAGCACGCGACCATGGACGGGACCCGCAAGTTCGCCTCGGACAAGGCGGCGATCACCGCCCTGGTGGTGCTGCTGACCCTGTCGCCGTGCGAGGCCTTCCTTCCCTACTACCTGGCGGGCATGGAGCATGGGGTGGTCGGCTTCGTCGTCCTGAGCACCGTGCTGCTGACCGCGACCGCGGCGGGCATGCTGGTCTTCACCGGCCTCAGCCTGGCCGGCTTCAACCGCCTGGGCCTTGACCGGTTGGAGCAATATGAGGAACTGATCCTCGGCGGCGCCCTGATCGCCATCGGCGCGGCGGTGGCGTTCCTGAAGACCTAGCGCGGTTTAAGGGGATGGAACGGTGGCGCCCGCTTCCCCCCGGCCCCCTTCGCTCCTAAATAGCCGCCATGACCCAGACATCTGCTCAACCGGGCGCCCAAACCGGCAAGATCCCCGTCACCGTGCTGACCGGCTATCTCGGCGCCGGCAAGACCACCCTGCTCAACCGCATCCTCACCGAGGAGCACGGCAAGCGCTACGCCGTGATCGTCAACGAGTTCGGCGAGGTGGGCATCGACAACGACCTGGTGGTCGGGGCCGACGAAGAAGTGTTCGAGATGAACAACGGCTGCGTCTGCTGCACGGTGCGCGGCGACCTGATCCGGGTCCTGCAGGGGTTGATGAAGCGGAAAGGCGGCTTCGACGCCATCGTGGTCGAGACCACGGGCCTGGCCGATCCGGGGCCGGTGGCCCAGACCTTCTTCGTCGACGACGACGTCAAGGCCCGCACCTATCTGGACTCGGTCACCGCCGTGGTCGACGCCAAGCACATCCTGCTGCGCCTGGGTGATTCCAAGGAAGCCGTCGAGCAGATCGCCTTCGCCGACCAGATCGTGCTGAACAAGACGGACCTCGTCTCGGAAGACGACCTGCGCCACGTCGAGGCCCGCATCAAGCGGATCAACCCGCTGGCCCCGATCCACCGCGCCCAGCGCTCGAACGTCCCGCTCGAGGCGATCATCGGCAAGCACAGCTTCGACCTGGAGCGGATCACCGAGTTGGAGCCGGAGTTCCTGAACCCGGCCCATGGCGAGGCCGGCCACGTGCACGACGAGCATTGCGGCCACGACCACCATCATCACGGCCACGACCACGGGCATGACCACGGCCACGACCACGGGCATGACCACGGCCACGTGCATGACGAACACTGCGGTCACGACCACCACCATGGTCACGACCACAAGAGCGACATCCACGACGACGGCGTGAAGGGCATCTCCCTGACGCTGAACACGCCGGTCGACGGCCAGAAGATCACCGTCTGGCTCAACGACCTGCTGGCCAGGCGCGGTCCGGACATCCTGCGCGCCAAGGGCATCATCGACGTCAAGGGCGAGGAGCGCCGCCTGGTGTTCCAGGCCGTCCACATGATCCTGGAAGGCGACTTCCAGCGCCCGTGGACCGACAAGGACAACCGCTACAGCCGCATGGTGTTCATCGGCCGCGACCTGGACGAAGCCGAGCTGAAGGCCGGCTTCGAGGCGACGGCGGCTTAGGGGCTCACGCACTCGCCCCCACCTGACGGCTTCGCCGTCTGTCCGCCCCCATAGGGGGCGGAGGACGCGCGCACGGCTTCCTCTTCCCCCCTTGGGGGAAGACGGCCGAAGGCCCGTAGGGGGCAAGTGTTCACCGCACGAACAAAAAGCCCCGGAACGCCAGTTCCGGGGCTTTTGCTTCTCTAGTGAATATCCTCGTTGATGATCCCGATCTGGGTCCAGCCTTCGTCGTGGACCCGGTCGATCACGCCCATCAGCGCCTCGTAGGGCACGTCGGCCTGGGCGGTGACCATCAGGCGCTGATCCTTGCGCGGACCGGTCTGGCCGTCGGCGGCGAACCTGGCGCTCAGGTCCTGCGCCAGGGTCTTCAGGCTGGTGGGCCGGCCGGCCAGGAACAGCGCGCCCGACTCCTGGATCGAGATGAACACGGGATCCTTCGGCGCGACCTTGTCCGAGGCCAGGGGCATGTCGAGCTTGATCGAGGTCACGGCCGTGGGCACGGCGACCATGAAGATGATCAGCAGCACCAGCAGGATGTCGACGAAGGGCGTGACGTTGATCTCGGCGTTCTGGCGGATCGCATAGCGCCCGCCGCCGCCGTTGCCCGCAAGTCTTGCCGCCATGACCCGTCTCCTCTTCGAACCGCCAGGGTTGATTGAAGTTACAGGTGTAGTTTGCGGACTTTCTTACATTTGTAAAGCGCTGGGTCGCAGGCACGAAAAAGGGGCCGGACGCTGGCGTCCGGCCCCTGATTTCTGGCGATCGCCGAAGAGTCCTAGTGGATGTCTTCGTTGATCAGGCCGACCTTGTACCAGCCGGCGGTCTGCAGGGCGTTCAGCACGCCCATGAAGTCGGCATAGGTCACGTCGGCGTCGGCGCGGACCATGACGCGCTGGTCGTCCTTCGGGCCGGCTTGACCGGTCGCGTTGAACTTCTGGTCCAGATCGAATTGCAGGTTGTCCAGGCTGGTCTGCTTGTCGGCGACGTACAGGGCGCCCGACTTCTGGATCGAGATGAACACCGGCTCCTTCGGCTTCGGCGCGTCCGGCGGCGGGATCGTCGCGGGCGGCAGGTCCACCTTGATCGCCACGGTCGCCATCGGCACGGCGACCATGAAGATGATCAGCAGCACGAGCAGGATGTCGACGAAGGGCGTGACGTTGATGTCGGCGTTTTGGCCCAGCGAGTATTTGCCGCCGCCACCGCCGGAGAGTTTAGCCGCCATTGCCTGACTGTCTCCTAAGGGCCGCGTTCGTCGCGGTCCCGAAAATGTTAGATCGCCACGTCTGGCTCAGACGGGCGCGGAAGTAAAGCCCGAGGAGGCGCCGCAAAGGCAACCCCTTTTGTGACTCTTTTTGGCGGAACGGCGTTCAGATGACGGGTTCTCCAGCCCCGGCTCGCGTGGGGCGCGACTAGGCGCCCGCGTTCGGGCGGGGTATGGCGCGCGGATGATCTATTCCTTCGACGCCTATGTCACCGCCGCCCTGTTCGACCGCGCCGGCCGAGCCGTTTTCGCCCTGGGCGACGGGACGGTCCGATTCGAAGCCGCCCAAGAAAGCGGAGAGGGCGGTTTCGTCACCGTCGAGGCGCATTCGGGCGCCGTGCTGGCCGCCGCCGTCCACCCCTCGGGCCGCGGGATCGTCACCGGCGGCGACGACGGCAAGGTGGTCTGGAGCCGGCTCGAGGGCGACGAGGTGGCCGCCACCCTGATCGCCGAGGTCAAGGGCCGCTGGATCGAGCATGTCGCCGCCAGCGCCGCCTCGGGCCTGATCGCCTTCACCGCCGGCAAGGAGGCCCATGTCCGCGACTCGGCCGATCCGAAGTTCCTGCGCGTGTTCGCCCACGACAAGACCGTCTCGGGCCTGGCCTTCGACCCCAAGGGGCGTCGCCTGGCCACGGCCGGCTACGGCGGCGTCTCGCTGTGGTGGGCCAAGATCGAGGGCCAGAAGCCGCAGGTGATGAAGTGGGCCGGCAGCCACATCGCCGCGATGTTCAGCCCGGACGGCAAATTCCTGGTCTCGTCGATGCAGGAGAGCCAGCTGCACGGCTGGCGCCTGAGCGACGGCAAGGACATGCGGATGGGCGGCTATCCGGCCAAGATCAAGAGCCTGGCCTTCTTCGACAAGGGCAACCTGATGGTCACCGCCGGCGCCAACGGCGCGGTGGTCTGGCCGTTCGCCGGGGCCAGCGGCCCGATGGGCAAGGAAGCCGCCGAGATCGGCTTCTCGCGCGATTCGATGGTGGTGCAGGTGGCCGGCGTCGAGGCCCTGCCGGTCGCCATCGCCGGCCAGGACAACGGCAAGATCTGGTGCGCCCACATGCGCTCGGGCCGCATCGAGACCCTGAAGGCCGAGAAGGGCGCTGCGATCAGCGCCCTGTCGGTCTCGGCCGACGGTTCGCGCCTGGCCTGGGGCGACGAGGACGGCGAGGCGGGGATCATCGCGATCCCGGCGATGGAGACGCGGTTCTAGGTCCTCCCCCTTTGGGGGAGGTGTCGGCGAAGCCGACGGAGGGGGGAGTGATCGGCAGGCGACATCCTGCAGGATTCAACAATCCTAAAACTCCCCCCACCGATCGCTGCGCGATCGCCTCCCCCACAGGGGGAGGGGTTCCGCGTTAGCCTAGTCCGCTCAGCACCTTCACCACGGCCTCCACGACCGTCTGGTCCGTGTCCCGCAGCCCGTCCTGCACGAAGCCCAGCTTGTAGGCCCGATCCTCGTGACCCTGGCCCAGGCCGTAGGTCATCGGCCCGCTGCACGAGCCGTGCACCTCGCGCACCCCGGTCCGCGCCACCAACTCGGCGACGTTCGACGGATTGACCCCGCCGCCGGCCAGGATGGCGATGCGGCCGTCGGCCTTCTCGACCAGCGCCGCGATCGTCTCGGCCCCGGCCATGGCGTTCAGGGCGCAGCCCGAGGTCAGGATGCGTTCGAAGCCCAGGTCGATGGCGGTCTCCAGCGCGGCGAACGGATCGGGCGTCAGGTCGAAGGCCCGGTGCAGGGTGACGCCCAGGCCCTCGGCGTGGGCGACCAGCATGGCCAGGGCGTCGGCGTCCAGTTCGCCCGACGGCAGGTTGGCGCCGATCACCACGCCCGCCAGGCCAGCCTCGCGCGTGGCGTCGATGTCGCGGAAGAAGGCGTCCAGGTCGCCGTCGTCATAGACGAAATCGCCGTTGCGCGGCCGGATCATCGGATAGATCGGGATCGACGCCTCGGCGGCGATGGCCATCAGGCCGGGCGCCGGGGTCAGGCCCTGCAGGGCCAGGGCCGAGCACAGCTCGATGCGATCCGCGCCACCGGCGATCGCCGCCGCCAGTCCGGCAGGCGTATCGACACAGACTTCCAGGATCACGCGGTCGGACATCTTGGCCTCTCCCAAGCTCGTGCTACGAGATTCGCAAACGGCGTTCTTGGAGCACACCCATGCTGAATCGCAGAGGCCTAATCGGCGCGTCCCTCGCAGGATCTGGCCTGGCCGGATCGGGGCTGATGGCCGCCGGAGGGGCCTCGGCCGCGGCCGGGAGCGCGGGCGGCATCCAGCTGACCAAGCCCTGCGTGATCTCCACCTGGGACTTCGGCGTGCCGGCCAACCAGGCGGCCTGGGCGATCCTCGGCAAGGGCGGCCGAGCGCTGGACGCGGTCGAGGCCGGGGCCCGTATCCCCGAGCAGGACCTGAAGAACCATAGCGTCGGCCGCGCCGGCTATCCCGACCGCGACGGCCATGTCTCGCTGGACGCCTCGATCATGGACGAGCAGGGCAATTGCGGCGCGGTCGCCGCCCTGGAGCACATCGCCCACCCGATCTCCGTGGCCCGGGCGGTGATGGAGAAGACCCCGCACGTCCTGCTGGTCGGGGCCGGCGCCCTGCAGTTCGCCCAGGAGCAGGGCTTTCCGCGCGAGGAGCTGCTGACCCCGGAGTCCAAAGCCGCCTGGGAGGCCTGGAAGAAGGACGCCAAGTACGCGCCCAAGGCCAACAGCGAGG
The DNA here is from genome assembly GCF_056397765.1 of Caulobacter sp. 05L422. Taxonomy (NCBI): domain Bacteria; kingdom Pseudomonadati; phylum Pseudomonadota; class Alphaproteobacteria; order Caulobacterales; family Caulobacteraceae; genus Caulobacter; species Caulobacter sp. 05L422. The sequence continues at coordinate 88,485 of NZ_JBFTOB010000003.1, forward strand.
TCGGCGACTACGGCAAGACGTCCGGGCGACTGGGCACGCCGGGCGGGGCGGGCAACCACGACACCATCGGCATGCTGGCCCTGGACGCCCAGGGGAACCTGTCGGGCGCCTGCACCACCAGCGGCATGGCCTGGAAGCTGCGCGGCCGGGTCGGCGATTCGCCCATCGTCGGGGCGGGGCTCTATGTCGACAACGACGTCGGCGGCGCCACCTCCACCGGGGTCGGCGAGGAGGTGATCCGCAACGTCGGCAGTTTCCTGGTCGTCGAGCTGATGCGCCAGGGCCGTTCCCCCCAGGACGCCTGCAAGGAGGCCGTGGCGCGAATCCTGAAGAAGAAGCCGCAGGCCAAGGACATCCAGGTGGGGTTCCTGGCCCTGAGCAAGACCGGCGAGGTGGGGGCCTGGTCGATCCAGAAGGGGTTCAGCTACGCGCTGTGCGACGGGGCGAAGCAGGATCGGCTGGTGGCGGGGGAGAGTTTTTACTGAGGGCTTTAAGGCGCGGCCTCGCCGCTGGCGGATAACGTCAGGGGGGAGGGAAGGCCGCCCCGCCAGATCGCTAAAGATTTCGACAGCGGGCGAGGGTCCTTCCAAGGCTTTCTGCGGCTCCAATCTTCGGGAGCCACTCATGATCTCCACCACCAAAACCCGCCGCCCGCTGGCCGGCGCCCTGGGAGCCGCGGCGGCCCTGCTGCTGGCGGCCGCCGGTCCGGCCCAGGCGTCCGACCACCTGGATACGCCCAGCGTCATCGCCGATCCCCGGGCCGACATCGGCGACATCTTCGCCTGGACCTCGCCGGACAAGCGCAAGCTGAACCTGGTGATGGCCATCGTCGGCCACGGGTTCTCCAAGGACCTGGCCTACGTTTTCCACGTCGACAGCGGCGCGCGGTTCGGCAAGACGACCGCGACGACGACGATCTCGTGCCGGATCAACGGCGCGGAGACCCGCTGCGAGGCCGGCGGGGACGAGGTCCAGGGCGACGCCAGCCGCCCCGACGGGCTGGAATCTCGCCACCGCCGCTTCCGGGTGTTCGCCGGCCTGCGCGACGATCCGTTCTTCAACAACGTCAAGGGCACGCGCGAGGCCTACGACTTCGCCGCCGCCGCGCTGAAGGCCGGCGCGCCGCTCGACGAGGCGGGCTGCCCAGCCTTAGACCAGGCGACCTCGGCGGGCATCCTGGACCGTTGGCGCCACACGCGCGGCGGGCCGGCCCAGAACCTGCTGGCGGGCTGGACGCCGGCCTCGCTGGTGATCTCGATCGACCTGCCGGCGGTGTCGCGTGGCGGCAAGCTGTTGGCGGTCTGGGGCGAGACCGTCGGGCCCAGGGGCCGCATCGACCGCATGGGCCGGCCGCTGACCGGCAACGCCCTGTTGGCCACCCTGGAGCCCGACGCCGTCAGCGACGCCCTGAAGGAGGCCTACAACCACGCCACGCCGGCGACGTCCGACGCCTTCATCCCCGAGATCGAAAAGACCCTGGGCCTCTACGACGCCTTCGACGGCCAGTGCGGCGACGCGATGATCGCCGACCGCTCGGCGGGGGCGTCTCGCTACCTGAACCTGGCGATCCTGCTGGCCGACGACCGGTTGTGGATCGACAGCGCCGGTACGCGCTGCACGACCCTTTTCGCCGTGGAGCTGGCCGCCCTGGCCGGCCGCCGGGACCTGGTCGGCGATTGCGGGGGGCGGACGCCCAACTATGACGCCGTGGACGTCTACCGCTCGCTGCTGGCCACCGGCGCGCTGACCGGCGTCGACGACGGCGTCGACCATGACGACCACGTCCATTCCGACGCCGTGTTCCCGTTCCTCGCCGCGCCCGACGGCCTGGCCTATCCCTCGCGCAAGGAGCCCTGACCATGGTCGTGTTCCAGATTTCCCTTCGCCGCGCCCTGCTGGCCGCCGGCGCCCTGGTCCTGGCCTGCGGACCCCAGGTCGCCGCCGCCCATGAGTTCTGGATCCAGCCCGAAAGCTTCTGGCTGCCGGTCGACGCAGCCACCCCCATGACCTTGCAGGTCGGCACGGGGACCGAGCGCCAGCGCTCGCAACTGCCGCCACGCCGCGTGCTGCGGTTCGACGCCACGGCGTCGGGCGGCGAGGCGTTGGACCTGCGCCCGGGCCTGACCCTGGGCGCCCCGGACGCCGACGGCGCCCTGAGTTTCGCGCGGCCCGGCGCCTACGTCGTCACGCTGCGCAGCGACGCGAACGCCCAGAGCCACCAGCCGGCCGCCAGGTTCAACGCCTATGCCGAGGAAGAGGGACTGACCCCGGCTTTGGAGACGCGCGCCGCGAAGGGGCTGCAGGCCATCGACGCCTCCGAGCGCTACAGCCGCCAGACCAAGGCCCTGGTCCAGGTCGGCGACGGCGGGGACCAGAAGGTCGTCACCCGGCCCGTGGGCCTGACCCTGGAGATCGTGCCCGAGGTCAGCCCCTACGCCCTGCCGCGCCCGGCGGCCTTGCCGGTGCGTGTGCTCTATGAAGGCCGGCCCCTGGCGGGGGCGCTGGTCAAGATCACCGACCTGGCCCATGACGCCGCGCCCCTGGAGCAGCATCGCACCGACGGCGAGGGCCGCGCCGGCTTCGCCATGCCGACCGGCGGAGCCTGGATGATGGACGTCGTCTGGACCAAGCCGCTGGTCGACGAAGGCGTCGACTTCGAGACCGTGTTCTCCAGCCTGAGCTTCGGCTTTCCCGCTCAATCCCGTTGAGGCTCCGAACGGCCGGCGGCGCGTTCGACACTCACCGGGGCCTACGACAGGAGATGGACTCATGCCAGGCAGAGACGGCGGCGCGATCGTCCGCGCGGTGTTCGCGGCCTATGTCGCCAAGGATCGGGCCGCCATCGAGCGGTTGATCGGGCCGGACTTTCACTTCACCAGCCCGCTCGACAATCGCATCGATCGCGAGACCTATTTCGAACGGTGCTGGCCCAACAGCGAACGGATCGAGGATTTCGATTTCGTCCGCTTCCTGGCGGGCGAGGATCAGGTCGCGGTGACCTACGAGGCGCGATCGGCGGGGGGGAAGCGGTTCCGCAACACGGAGATTTTCACCCTGCGCGGTGATCAGGTCGCAGAGGTCGAAGTCTATTTCGGATGGTCGTTGCCGCATCCCGCCTTGGCCGGAGGGTTCGTCGATCAGGCGTAGCGGCGCTGTGGCGCGACGGAACCTCGGAAATCGGCGGGGCTCTGGCCGTAGTGCTGGCGAAACGCCGCGCTGAAATGGCTGTGGCTGGAAAAGCCGAGGTCGAGAGCCAGCCCGGTCAGGTCGTCGTACTCTCCCAGCAGGTCCAAGGCGCGGGCCAGGCGCAGGCGCAGCTGGTAGCGGTAGAGCGGCGCGCCCTCGGCCTGGGCGAAGACCTGGGTCAGATAGACCGGCGAGACGCCGACCTCGCTGGCGATCTCGCCCAGGGTCCAGCGGCGGGCCGGGTCGGAGGCCAGGACCAGCTTGGCGCGGTCGGCCAGCTTGCGGCGGCCGTGGCTGGCGGCCCGGGCCTGGGAGGCGCGCTCGCCCAGGGCGCGGCGGACCAGGCCCAGGGTCAGGGTCTCGGCCTGCAGCGGCTCCAAGGCTCCGCGCGTCAGGCCGTGCCGGAGCTGGGCGGCCAGGGCCTGGGCGTGCGGGTCGAGCCCCCGCGCCGGCCGCCGGAACACCGCTTGGCCGCCATCCTCCAGTTGTTCGATGGGAGACAGTTCGTTCAGCAGGTCATCGTCGATCGACACCGACAGGCAGGCGTCGCCGCCGCCGACCGGATGGCTGATCGCATAGTCCTGGCCGCGGTTGAAGAACACCACCTGGTTGGCCTCGGCCACCGCGTCCTGGCGGCCGACATGACGGACATAGGCGCCGCGATAGGGGAAGACCAGGTGGGTCGAGGCGGCGCACTCGCTGGGGCTCCGATGGCGACAGGCGCCGTCGCAGGCCACGTCGCGGACGCCGAGCGTCGGGGTTTGCAGGAGCAGGGTGACGGTGAGCTCGTTCATGCGTCCCGCTATCGGCGGGACGGTGTCACGGGGGCAATAACCTGGGAGGTTATGGCGGCGGCTCACCCCCTTGCCCCCACCTGACCGCTTCGCGGTCTGTCCGCCCCCAGAGGGGGCGGAGGAGACGCGCCGCGCACGCCTTCCTCTTCCCCCTGTGGGGGAAGACGGTCGCGAAGCGACCCGTAGGGGGCAAGTGCCCCCTACTCAAACCCGCGCATCGACCCCCAGGCCTCGAACGGATCGCGTCGCGAGCGCCAGCTGTTCACCGCCGCCGTCTCGTCGCGATAGCCCAGGGCCATGCCGCAGAACAGCATGTGATCCTCGGGCAGCGTCAGGAAACCGTGGACCAGCTTGCCGTAGACCGACCAGAACTCCTGGGCGCACGTATCCAGCCCGCGTTCGACGGCCAGAAGCATCAGGGTCTGCATGTACATGCCGATGTCCGACCACTGCGGCGGCCCGCAATCGCGATTGACCGAGAAGAACAGCGCCACCGGCGCGCCGAAGAACTCGGCGTTCTGGGCGAACTGCTGCAGGCGGCCCAGCTTGTCCTCGCGCGGGATGTTCAGCGCCCCGTAGAGGTCCTCGCCGACCTGGTAGCGGCGGGTGCGCAGCGGCTCCCACAGGTTGGGCGGATAGACGTGGTACTCCGGCTCGTCGCGGTCCATCAGCCGCGAGGCGACCAGGGCCTTGAACTCGTTCAGCGGCTCGCCAGAGATGGCGTGCACCACCCAAGGCTGGAGGTTCCCGCCCGACGGCGCGCGGGCGGCGGCCTCGAGCAGTTCGCGGACCACGGCGCCGGGCACGGGATCGGGCTTGAAGGCGCGCACCGACATCCGGCGTTCGACGGCTTTCGACACGGTGTTGAACTCGGTCATCAAGGCCTCACTAACGGATGGGCGGCTATCCCCACGACAGCGGCTTGGTTAGCATCCCGCCGCAACGTCAAGGCAAGCGACGAGTTGGGGAACGATTCCGTGCGGGTTCTGCTGCGTAACATCCTGGTGGCGCTGTTCATCGTGCTGGTCGCCGGGCCGGTGCTGACGGTGATCGTCTATCGCTTCGTGCCGCCGCCGGCGACGCCGCTGATGGTCATCCGCCTGGCCGAGGGCAAGGGCTGGAACCACCACTGGCGGCCGATCGACAAGGTCTCGCCGGCCCTGCCGCGCGCCCTGATCGCCGCCGAGGACGCCCGGTTCTGCGACCACCACGGCTTCGACTTCGACGCCCTGCAGAAGGCCTACGAGAACAACGGCAAGGGCAAGAAGATCCGCGGCGGCTCGACCATCAGCCAGCAGACCGCCAAGAACGTCTTCCTGTGGCAGGGCCGCTCGTATTTCCGCAAGGGACTGGAGGCCTGGTTCACGGTGCTGATCGAGACCTTCTGGGGCAAGAAGCGGATCATGGAGGTCTATCTGAACTCCATCGAATACGGCCCGGGCATCTATGGCGCGGAAGCCGCGTCGCGGACCTATTTCAAGGTCGGGGCCGACCAGCTGACCCAGCAGCAGTCGTCGCGGCTGGCGGCGATCCTGCCCAGCCCGCTGAAGTGGAAGGCGGTCAATCCGGGCCGCTATGTGAAGAAGCGCTCCAGCCGGATCGGCAAGGCCTCGGGCGCGGTGCGCCGCGAGGGCCTGGCGGCCTGCGTGGCCTAGGAGAAAGCCCGATGATCGCCCCCGGACCCACGCTGGAAACCGAACGGCTGATCCTGCGTCCGCCGGCCGCCGAGGACCTGGACGGCTGGGCCGAGCTGATGGCCGATCCCGAGGCCGCCCGCTATATCGGCGGCCAGATGAGCCGGCCGCAGGCCTGGCGGATGATGGCGACCATGGCCGGGTCGTGGGCGCTGAACGGCTTTGGCATGTTCTCGCTGATCGAGAAGGACACGGGGCTCTGGGCGGGGCGCATCGGCCCGTGGCGGCCAGAGGGTTGGCCTGGGACCGAGGTGGGCTGGAGCCTGCATCCCCGCGCCCACGGCAAGGGCTATGCGGTCGAGGCGGCGACAGCGACCATGGACTGGGTCGTCGACCATCTGGGCTGGACGCGGCTGGTCCACTGCATCGACCCAGCCAACGCCCCGTCGATCAAGGTGGCCCAGCGGATCGGTTCGCGATTCCTGGAGATGGGCCGGCTGCCCGAGCCTTATCACGAGGTCGAGGTCCACCTCTGGGGCCAGACGGCGGACGAGTGGAAGGCGCGGCGGGCTCAGGTTTCCAGCGGCCGCGCATAGGCCGCCCGGGCCCGGCCCGATCGCACGAAAACCCGCGTGATCCTCTCGTCGATGGTCCGGATGCGCACCGCGAAATCGTCGGCGGCGTCCTCGATCTCGCCGGCGGTCAGGTCGTCGTGGAAGTCCAGGGTCACGCCCAACAGGATCTCCTGCGGCCCCAGATGCATGCTCAGCACCTCGGCCACGGTGTCTATGCGCGGATCGGCGGCCAGCATCTGGCGCACCTCTTCGACGATGCGCGGCGAGGCCGACTCGCCGGTCAGCAGGCTGCGGGTCTCGTTGGCCAGGAAGATCGCCACCAGAACCAGCAGGACGCCGATCGCCACCGAGGCCGCGCCGTCGGCCCAGGGGATCCCGAACACCGCCGAGCCGGCCACGCCGAGCGCCGCGATCGCAAGGCCGGCCAGGGCCGCGCCGTCCTCCAGCAGCACGGCGAACACCGAAGGGTCCTTGCTGCGACGGATGGCGCGCAGGAGCGGCGTGCCCCGGGTCAAGACCCTGAACTCCTTCCAGGCCACCAGGAACGAGCCGCCCTCGAACAGGATCGCCAGGCCGATGACAAGAAAATTGATCCAGGCCCGTTCGATCGGCTCGGGTCGGAAAATCTTGAGCACGCCCTCGTAGATCGAGAAGGCCCCGCCCAGGGCGAAGATCAGCAGGGCCACGACGAAGGCCCAGAAATAGACCTCCATGCCGTAGCCGAACGGATGGGTCTCGCTGGGCGGCTTGCGGGCCCGCGCCAGGCCCAGCAGCAGCAGGCCTTGGTTGCCCGTATCCACGCTGGAGTGGATGGCCTCGGTCAGCATGGCCGACGAGCCGGTCAGGACGAAGGCGACGAACTTGGTGACGGCGATGGCCAGATTGCCGGCCAGGGCCGCGTAGACGACCATGGTCGAGCTGTTGTGGGTTCCCGTCGCGGCCATGCGGCCCGAACGCCGTGCGGGTACGGGCCGTTCCGCCTACGGCCGGTCGACGGCGAAGCGTATGACGCCGGCGTTCTTGTCGTCGGCGACCCAGATCGCCCCGTCGGCGGCCACGGCGATCCCGACCGGCGTCCCCTGCGGCCGCTTGCCTTCGACCCGGCCCCAGCCCGGCGTCAGCACCTGGGCCTGGGCGGCGGGACCCGCGCCGAACGGCCGCGAGCCGCTGGGATAGATCGGGAAGCTCGCCTTCGAGCGGGTGAGCGGAACGCCGTTGGCGTCGACCTCGAAGGCGACCAGTCGACCGCCGGTCGAGCGGTAGCCGTGCCAGCTCATCAAGAGCTTGCCCTTGAGCCCGGGGAACATCGCGCCCTGGTACCAGGTCATCGCCAGCGGCGCGACGTGGGGCGGCAGCAGGGCGACGGGCGGGGTATGGACGCTGGAGGCGCAGCCCATGGTTCCGGTCCAGCCGGGCGTCGGCGTGGCCATGTCCTGGCAATAGGGCCAGCCGTAGTGGCGGCCGGCCTCGAGACGGTTGACCTCTTCGAACGGGCTCCAGCGATCGTCGAAGTCGTAGCTGTTCTCGGCCTGCAGGATCGTGCCGGACGAATGGACGGCCAGGGCCACCGAGTTGCGCAGGCCGCGCGCCAGCATCGTGAACTTCGGGTCCCAGCGGCCTGGGGCGACGCGCGCGTAGCGACGGACGCCGGCCGTGGCTTCCTCGCCCTCCGACTGGTCGCAACGCACGGTCCCGACGCGCGCGCCTTTGGCGTCCAGGCACTGGTCCGAGGGCGCGCCGACATTGACCAGCAACGCGCCGTCGGGGGCGAACACGAACTGCGACAGCGGGTGGCGATTGTCGTGCAGCCGATTGTCGGGCAGGCCGGTGATCACCTCCTGGACCGTGGCGGCCGGATCGGCGGCGCGCGGATCGAAGCGGAAGATCCGGCTCATCTCGCCGACATAGATCAGGCCGTCGGGACCGAGCGCCAGTCCATGCGGCAGGGACAGGCCCGTCAGCAGGGGCTGAAGCTGGACCGGCTGGCCGGGCGCGGCGGTCATCTTCCAGATCACCCCGCGCGGTCGCGTCCAGTCGGCCAGGTCGGCGACCAGCCAGGTCCGCTCGTCCAGCTGGACCAGAGTGCGGGGCAGGCGCAGTTGGCGGCTGGCGAAGGCGCCAGGGGCGGGACCGGCCACCAGGCCGGCGCACAGGCCCTTTTCGGTGTCGATGGCCAGCCGGGGCCAGCCATCGCAGGTTCCCTCGACCTGGTAGCCGACGCGCGGCGCGGCCTGGGCGACGCCCGCCGCCAGACCCAGGGCCAAGCCCAGAACAACGGCGATCCCCGCCCGCACCATGTCGCCGCCCCGCTCGATCAGAAATGCGATCTAGCGTTGCCGCGCGAAGGAAGGAAAGGGGCGACGAAAGGGAAGGTTGTCAGACCCGATTATAGGGGTAGCGGTCGCGGATCATCCGCTGGAAGAACCGGCCCTTGGACGGGGCGCGTTCGAAGGCCTCGGTCACCCGGGGCGGTACGCCGACATAGACGTATTCGTCGCCGTCGTGGAACGTCACGAACAGCTTGCCGTGCTCGGGCTCGTAGTCGATTTGGCGGATCGCCGTGGAGTCGACACGCATGGCTGAAAAGCCTCCGCATGAGGATCGGTTCTGACGAAAAAGCGCATGGCCGCCTGGGGCGGTTCCCGATGCCTGTTTAGGGTGCAAACCGGCGCGAACTGCGGTGTAGTCGTCGGAGCAAGGCTCCGCTTAAGGGAGCCGGGGGAGAAACGCACATGCAACCGCATTCCTGGGTCGCCATCGTCACGATCGTCGCGCTGCTGGTCTATGCCTGGATGATCGCCCGCATCGGCCGGGTGCGCGCCAGGACCGGCATCCACGCCCCGACCATGACCGGCGATCCGATCCTGGAGCGCCACATCCGCGCCAGGCCAACACCCTGGAATGGCTGGTGATCTTCCTGCCGTCGCTGTGGCTGTTCGCCGTCTACTGGAGCGACTTGATCGCCGCGATCCTCGGCGCGATCTGGATCGTCGGGCGGATCGTCTACGCCCTGGGCTACGTGGCCGATCCGGGCAAGCGCGAGGCCGGCTTCATCATCCAGGCCCTGGCGGCGGCGATCCTGCTGTTCGGCGCCCTGGGCCGGGTCATCTGGATCCTGGTGACGGTCGGCGCCTAGGCCGCGACTGGTCCGGCGGGCGAGGCTTGGCTATAGGGCGGGGCCATGACCCTGCCCGTCGATCCCGCCCGCTACAGCGCCTTCCTGGTGATGATGTTCGTCATGGCCATCACGCCGGGGCCGGCCAACCTGTTCGCCATCGCCACCGGCATGCAGAAGGGCAAGGGCGCGGCCCTGCTGGGCGTGGCCGGCATGAACGTCGCGACCCTGGTCTGGTTCGCCTGCTCGGCCCTGGGCCTGGGCGCGCTGATCATCGCCTTCCCCAAGGCCTTCCACCTGCTGGCCCTGGCCGGCGCGGCCTATCTGGTCTGGCTGGGGATCAAGTCGATCCGCTCGGGGCTCAGGGACAAGGGCGGCGAGGACGAAAGCCACCGATCGTTCCGCATGAGCCGCTCGGCGTTCCGCGACGGGTTCGCCGTGCAGATCGCCAATCCCAAGATCCTGCTGTTCTTCGGCGCCGTGCTGCCGCCGTTCATCGACGTCCAGCGGCCCCTGGTCCCGCAGTTGGCGATGTTCGCCGCCGCCACCATCGGCATGGATCTGATCAGCATGAGCAGCTACGGCCTGGGCGGCGCGGCGCTGGCCTCGCGGATGAACGAACCGGGGTTCCGCAAGGGCTTCGCGATCGTCGTCGGGGTGCTGCTGATCACCGCCGCGGGGCTGATCGTCTCGCGCGGCTGATCACAAGGTTGAAACGCAATGGCCTTGGCGAAACCACAAAGCTGCGCCATGCATTTAGATTGACGGGACGAAACGAGTCTTTTCGCCAAGATTCCTAGTGAAGGGATGCGCCATGACTATTCGCAAGACCATCGCCGGTAAGGCCGGGCTGGTCGCTGCCTTGGCGCTCGCCGCCCTGCTGACGGCCTGCGCCACCGCCACCCCCTACCAACCGAACGTCGCCGGCCAGAAGGCCCCCGGCGGTTTCTCCGACCGACGGCTGGAAAGCGACCGCTATCAGGTCAATTTCGCCGGCAACAGCATGACCTCGCGCGAAACCGTCGAGCGTTACCTGCTGTATCGCGCCGCCGAAGTCACCGTTCAGGCGGGCTACGACTGGTTCGAGACCGCCGATCGCCGCACCGACCGTACGGCCCGCGCCGTGATCGACAACTACGGCCCCGGCTGGGGCGGTTACGGCTATGGCTACGGCGGCTATCCGTACGGCTACTGGCGTCCGGCCTGGCGCGGCTATTACGGCGGCTACGGCGGCTGGGGCCCGTGGGGTGACCCGTTCTTCGGCGGCTCCGCCGAAGTCCGTACGATCGAGAAGTTCCAGGCCAGCGCCGAGATCCTGCTCCACAAGGGGCCCAAGCCGGCCGGAGACCCGCGCGCCTACGACGCTCGCGAGATCATGACCAACCTGGGTCCGTCGATCCTGCGTCCGGTCGCCTCGGCCGGTCAGTAAGTCGTCGGGTGGGGCTCGCTGAGTCAGCGGACCCCACCCACCAGCTTCGCTGGTCCCCCCTCCCCAGAAGGGGGAGGGAAGGGTGCCGACTACCGCGGCGCCATGCGGATGCCGCCGTCCAGACGCACGTCCTCGCCGTTGAAGTAGCCGCAGCTGATCATGGTCAGCGCCAGTTGGGCGTATTCCTCGGGGTTGCCCAGGCGCTTGGGGAACGGCACCGAGGCGGCCAGGGCGGCCTTCACGTTCTCGGGCGCGCCGTTCATCAGCGGGGTGTTGAAGATGCCCGGCAGGATGGTGTTGACGCGGATGCCGTCGTTCATCAGGTCGCGGGCGATCGGCAGGGTCATGCCGATGACGCCGCCCTTGGACGCCGAATAGGCGGCTTGGCCGACCTGGCCGTCCTCGCCCGCCACGCTGGCGGTGTTGACGATCGCGCCGYGCTCGCCGTCGGCCAGCGGCTCCAGGTCCAGCATGCCCTTGGCCGACTTGGCGATGCAGCGGAACGTGCCGACCAGGTTGATCTGGATGATCATGTTGAAGGCGTCGAGCGGGAAGTGCTTGGCCTCGCCGGTGGCCTTGTCGCGGCTGGCGGTCTTGATGGCGTTGCCGGTGCCGGCGCAGTTGACCAGGACCCGTTCCTGGCCGTGGGCGGCGCGGGCCTTCTCGAAGCCGGCGTCGACATCCTCGTCCGAGGTCACGTTGACCTTGCAGAACACCCCGCCGATTTCCTTGGCGACCGCCTCGCCCTTGGCCTCGTTCATGTCGAAGATCGCGACCTTGACGCCTTGGGCGGCCAGGGCGCGGGCGGTGGCTTCGCCGAGGCCCGACGCGCCCCCGGTGACGACGGCGGCGACGCTGTTATCGAGTTTCATGGACGTTTCCTCGCGGCTTGCGTTTAATTGAACCTTGAGGAGCGGTTTACCCCGATGAGCGCCGACGCCAAACCATCCCCCGACGTCAACCCAGGCTTCACGCCCGACGACGTGCTGGATCCGAAGAAGGCGCTTGTCCCGGCCACGGTGCGGGTCAACGAGCAGCGGGTGGCGCGCGGCTTCTGGCCGAAGATCCGCAAGGTGGCGTCCAAGGCGCCGTTCGCGGCCGACGCGTTGTCGCTGTGGTGGTGCGCCAAGGATCCCGCGACGCCGGCTTCGGCCAAGGGCATGATGTTCGCGGCCCTGGCCTATTTCGTCCTGCCGACCGACGCGATACCCGACATCCTGCCGGCCATCGGCCTGACCGACGACGCGGCCGTGATCGCCGCGGTCATCGCCCTGATCGGACGCAACCTCAAGCCCCGCCACAAGGACGAGGCCAAGACCTTCCTCGCCAAGCTCGGCTCTGATGACTGACCTGGCGTTGTGGAGCGTCGCCGGGCTCTGCGCGGCGCTGTACGGCCTGGTCCTGGTCCAGCGACCGCCGTCCTTCCTCCGGACCCTGGTCAAGACGCTCGCCGTCGCGGCGCTGGCCGTGCTGGCCTATCTGGAGGGCGGCGGGCCGTGGCTGGCGATCGCCCTGGCCCTGTGCGCGGCCGGCGACGCCTTCCTGGCCGGAGATCCCAAGCGCTGGCTGCCGTTCGGCCTGGCCGCCTTCCTGGCCGGTCACGTGGTCTACGTGCTGCTGTTCTGGCGTGAGCGGGGACCGGCGGCGGGGACGGCGTTCTGGGCCGTCGCGCCGCTGATCGTCCTGGCCGCCGCCGTGATGCTGGTCCAGCTGTGGCGGTCGCTGGGCCCGCTGAAGCCGGCCGTCGTCCTCTACGTGCTGGCCATCGTCGCCATGGTGGTGACCAGCCTGCTGCTGCCGCGCCTGCGCTGGCCGGCCACGATCGGCGCCGTGGCCTTCATGGCGTCCGACGCCATCCTGTCGTTCGACCTGTTCAAGGGAGCCAAGCTGCTGGGCTCGCCGCGATTGACGGCCTGGGCGGTGTGGTTCCTCTATTTCGGCGGCCAGGCGATGATCGCCTGGGGGATGCTGCGCTAGGAAAGCTCCATGACCCTGTTCGAGACCCGCCCGATCACCGTGTCCATCGCCCGCCCGGCCGCCGAGGTCTACGCCTTCGCCCACAAGCCCGAGAGCTTTCCGAAGTGGGCCGCCGGCCTGGGGGCGGGTCTGACCCCCGACGGCGACCGCTGGATCGCCCACGGCCCGGACGGCGACGTCCACGTGCGGTTCTCGCCGGAGAACGCCTTTGGCGTGCTCGACCACTGGGTGACCCTGCCGGACGGGACCGAGCTGAGCATCCCTCTGCGCGTGGTGGCCAACGGCGACGGGGCCGAGGTGACCCTGACCCTGTTTCGCGCCCCGGGCATGGACGACGCCACGTTCGCGCGCGACCAAGGCATGGTCGCAAAGGACCTGGCGACGCTGAAGGCGCTGATCGAGCGATGATCGTCCTGCGCGCGCCCCGGCCCGGCGACTTCGGCTGGATCGTCCAGCGGCACGGCGTTCTGTATGCGGAGGAGCAGGGCTGGGACGCCCGGTTCGAGGGCGTGGTGGCCGGCGTCGTCTCCGACTACATCAAGACCTTCGACCCGGCCCGCGAGGCCTGCTGGATCGCCGAGCATCAGGGACGGCCGGTCGGCTCGATCATGCTGGCCCGCGAGAGCGACACGGTCGGCCGCCTGCGCCTGTTGCTGGTCGAACCCTCGGCGCGGGGGCTGGGCGTGGGCGACAAGCTGGTGGCCGAATGCCTCAGTTTCGCGCGGCTGGCGGGGTACCAGGAGATCGTCCTCTGGACCCAGAACAACCTGCTGCCGGCCCGTCGCCTCTACGAACGCGCCGGCTTCGTGCTGGAGGAAACCTGGGCCTATGACGGCTTCGGCGATGGCCTGATCTCCGAGACCTGGCGGCTGAAGCTTTCTTAAGGTCGCGCCTTCCTTCGACTTTCCGACATAGGAACGATCCGCTCAGCGCCGGGTTTCGCCGTCACCCCGGGCGCATCAGGAGTGGCGGACATGGACAGCTTCAAGACCGACGTCGGTAACGGCGGCGAGACCCACCAGCACGTGCCGGAGAAGGGGCCCCATACGCCCGAGGATCACCTGACCACCAACCAGGGCATCCGGGTTTCCGACAACCAGAACCAGCTGAAGAGCGGCGAGCGCGGCCCGGTGCTGCTGGAGGACTTCGTCCTTCGCGAAAAGATCTTCCACTTCGACCATGAGCGAATCCCGGAACGGATCGTCCACGCCCGCGGCTCGGCCGCCCACGGCTTCTTCGAACTCTTCGAGTCGCTGTCCGACCTGACCAAGGCCGATATCTTCCAGCGGGCCGGCGAGAAGACCCCGGTCTTCACCCGGTTCTCGACCGTGGCCGGCGGTGCCGGCAGCGTCGACACGCCCCGCGACGTGCGCGGCTTCGCGGTGAAGTTCTATACGAAGGAGGGCAACTGGGACCTGGTCGGCAACAACATCCCGGTGTTCTTCATCCAGGACGCCATCAAGTTCCCCGACCTGATCCATTCGGTGAAGATGGAGGCCAACCGCGGCTATCCGCAGGCCGCCAGCGCCCACGACACCTTCTGGGACTTCATCAGCCTGATGCCCGAGAGCACCCACATGATCATGTGGGCGATGAGCGACCGGACCATTCCGCGCAGCCTGCGCACCATCGAGGGCTTTGGCATCCACACCTTCCGGTTCGTCAACGCGGCCGGCAAGTCGACCTTCGTCAAGTTCCACTGGAAGCCCAAGCAGGGCGTGGCCTCGACGATCTGGGACGAGGCGGTGAAGATCGCCGGCGCCGATCCGGACTTCCAGCGCCGCGACCTGTTCGAGGCCATCCAGCGCGGCGACTTCCCCGAATGGGAGCTGGGCCTGCAGACCTTCGACCAGGCCTTCGCCGACAGCCTGCCGTTCGACGTGCTGGACCCGACCAAGATCATCCCGGAGGAAGTGCTGCCGGTGCGGATCGTCGGCCGCATGGTGCTGGACCGCTGGCCCGACAACTTCTTCGCCGAGACCGAGCAGGTGGCCTATTGCCCGGCCAACATCGTTCCGGGCGTCGACTTCACCAACGATCCGCTGCTGCAGGGCCGGCTGTTCAGCTATCTGGACACCCAGAAGAGCCGGCTGGGCACGGCCAACTTCCACCAGATCCCGATCAACGCGCCCAAGTGTCCGGTGATGAACTTCCAGCGCGACGGGCAGATGCAGATGGCCGTCCCCAAGGGGCGGGCCAACTACGAGCCCAACAGCCTGACCGAAACGGCCGGCGAGATCGGCGGACCGCGCGAATGCCCGATGACGGGGTTCACGACCTTCCAGACGGCGGATGTCGCCAACGAGCAGGGCGACAAGCTGCGGATTCGTCCCGAGAGCTTCGCCGACCACTACAGCCAGGCGCGGTTGTTCTTCCGCTCGCTGGATCCGGCCGAGCAGGCCCACCTGGCCTCGGCCCTGGTGTTCGAGCTGTCGAAGGTCGGGATCGAGGCGGTGCGGACGCGGATGATGTCCAACCTGGTCAATGTCGATCCGGACCTGGCCAAGCGGGTCGGGGCCGGCCTGAACATGCCCGTGCCGAAAGCTTCGAAGACCGCCGCGCCCGTCCAGGACCTCGATCCGTCGCCGGCCCTGCGCATCGTCAACGGCCCGCGCGCGCCAAAGGACATCAAGGGCCATGTGATCGGCGTGCTGGTGGCCGACGGTTCGGACGCCGCGGCGGTCGACAAGCTGAAGGCGGCGATCAGCAAGGCCGGGGCCGTGCCCAAGGTCATCGCGCCGAAGATCGGCGGGGCCAAGGGCGCGGACGGCACGCTGATCCCGGCCGACGGCCAGCTGGCCGGCACGCCGTCGGTGACGGTGGACGCCGTCGCTCTGGTGCTGTCCGACACGGGCTGCGCGGCGTTGCTGAAGGAAGCGGCGGCGGTTCAGTTCGTCATGGACGCCTTCGGGCATCTGAAGGCGATCGGGGCGACTGACGCGGCCAAGCCGTTGCTGGACAAGGCGGGGGTGGAGCCGGACGAGGGCGTGGTCGGTCTGGGCGCGGACTTCATTGCGGCGGCGGCCAAGCGGTTCTGGGATCGGGAGCCGAAGGCGCGGACGCTGGCGTAAGGCGGCTCACCCACTTGCCCCCACCTGACCGCTTCGCGGTCTGTCCGCCCCCACAGGGGGCGGAGGACGCGCCTCTTCCCCCTGTGGGGGAAGACGGTCGCGAAGCGACCCGTAGGGGGCAAGTGTTAGCCGCACTATCCCAGCAGGTGCCCCCGCCAAGCATCCCGCAGCACCTTCTTGTCGATCTTCCCCGTCGCGGTCAGCGGCACCGGGGCGAACACCACGTCGTCCGGGGTCCACCACTTGACGATCCTCGGCGCCAGGTACTCCAGCACCTGAGCCTTGCCCACCGACGCTCCCTCGTGCGCCTCGATGACCAGCAGCGGCCGCTCCTCCCACTTGGGGTGCGGCACCCCGACCACGGCGGCGATCTTCACGCCGGGACAGCCGGCGGCGATGTTCTCCAGGTCGATCGAGCTGATCCATTCGCCGCCCGACTTGATGACGTCCTTCTGGCGGTCGGTGATGCGCAGGAAGCCGTGCTCGTCCAGGGTGGCGATGTCGCCGGTGTCGAACCAGCCGTCGTCCTGGGCGGCGTCCTCGTCCTTGCGGTAGTAGCGGCGCACCACCCAGGGGCCGCGCACCTTCAGGGCGCCGGAGGTCTCGCCGTCGCGCGGAGCTTCCGAGCCGTCCTCGTTCTCGACCCGCAGCTCGATGCCGAACTGCAGCCGGCCCTGGCGGGTCCAGATGGCTTCGTTCATGGCGTCTTCGCCCAGGGCGGCGAGGGAGGGGGTCGGGGTGGCGATCACGCCCAGCGGACAGGTCTCGGTCATGCCCCAGATCTGCAGCACGTCGACGCCGTACTGGGTCTTGAAGGTCTCGGCCATGGCGCGCGGCACGGCGCTGCCGCCGATCACGACGCGTTTCAGGCTGTCCGGCCGCTGGCCGGTCTGCTCCAGCCAGGCCAGGTACATGGTCCAGATGGTCGGCACCCCGCCGGTGAAGGTGACGCCCTCGCCTTGGATCAGCTCGTGCAGCGACGCTCCGTCCATCTTGTCGGCGGGCAGCACCAGCTTGCTCCCGCAGATCGGACCGGTGAACGGCAGGCCCCAGGCGGTGGCGTGGTAGAGGCTGGAACAGGGCATCACCACGTCGAAGGCGGTGAGGCCGAACGCGCTGGACAGGCCCCCGGCCATGGCGTGCAGCACCACGGCGCGGTGCGAATAGAGCACGCCCTTGGGATCGCCCGTCGTGCCCGAGGTGTAGCAGAGGAAGGCCCCGCCGTTCTCGTCCAGCACGGGCCAGTCGACGGTGTCGGACTCGCCGGCGATCAGCGTCTCGTACGAAGTCGCCCCGACGCCGGCGTCATGGGCGCGCTCGGCGTCCGACAGCATGACGAAGGCCTTCACCGTGGTCAGGCGCGGGGCCAGGCGCGCGACCAGCTCGGCGAAATTGCGGTCGAACAGCAGGACGCCGCTGGCCGCGTGGTTGATCGTGAAGACGATCTGCTCGTCCGACAGCCGGGGGTTGGCGGTGTGCAGCACCGCGCCGATGCCGGGCGCGGCGTAGAACAGCTCCAGGTGTCGGTGGGTGTTCCAGGCCAGGGAGGTGACCCGGTCGCCGGACCGCACGCCCAGCCGCGCCAGGGCGTTGGCCGCCTGAGCGGCGCGACGGGCCAGGCCCACATAGTCGTAGCGCCAGACGGGCTCGTCGATCAGCCGGGAGACCACCTCGCGCCCGCCGTGGGCGCTGGCCGCATAGCGCAGGATGCCGCTGATCAGCAGCGGCGCGGTCTGCATCAGGCCCGGGATCATGGGCGCTCCTCCCTGTTTTTATTGGGAGGAGCTTAGAACGCCGGCGCGCGATTGGGAGCGGGCAAATCCATTTCGCTCACCAAAAGGTGAGCGAAAATGGCGCCGGATCGCCCTAGAGCTTGGCCAGGACCGCGTCGCCCATCTGGGCGGTGGTCAGCGAACCGCCCAGATCGCGGGTGCGGGCCCCGCCGTCCAGGGCCGCCTTGACCGCCGCCAGCAGGCCGTCGGCGGCGTCGGCGCGGTCCAGCGACCAGCGCAGGGCCATCTCGAACGACAGGATGGCGGCCAGCGGATTGGCCACGCCCTTGCCGGCGATGTCGGGGGCCGAGCCGTGGATGGGTTCGTACAGGCCCGGCTTGCCCGCCGCGCCCAGGGCGGCCGAGGGCAGCATGCCCAGCGAGCCGGTCAGCATGGCGGCGGCGTCGGACAGGATGTCGCCGAACAGGTTGTCGGTGACGATGACGTCGAACTGCTTGGGGGCGCGGACCAGCTGCATGGCGCAGTTGTCGGCCAGGATGTGCTCCAGCTGGACGTCGGCGTAGTCGCGGGCGTGCAGGTCGGTGACCACCTGCTTCCACAGCAGGCCGCTCTCCATGACGTTCGACTTCTCGGCCGAGGCCACGCGGTTGCCGCGGCCGCGGGCCAGCTCGAAGGCCACTCGGGCCACGCGCTCGATCTCGCTGGTGGTGTAGACCTGGGTGTCGACGCCGCGCTTCTGGCCGTTGCCGAGATCCTCGATGCCACGCGGCTGGCCGAAATAGACGCCGCCCGTCAGTTCACGGACGAACATGATGTCCAGCCCCGAGACCAGCTCGCGCTTGAGGCTGGAGGCGTCGGCCAGGGCTTCGAAGCAGTAGGCTGGGCGCAGGTTGGCGTAGACGTCCATCGCCTTGCGCAGGTTCAGCAGGCCGGCTTCCGGGCGCAAATGGCGCGGGGCGTTCGCCCATTGCGGGCCGCCGACCGCGCCCATCAGCACCGCGTCGCTGGCCAGGGCCGCGTCGCGGACCTCGTCGGTCAGGGGCGTTCCGTGGGCGTCGTAGCTGGCGCCGCCGTAGATCCGCTCCTCGATGTTCAGGTCGGGCGTGAGGGCGGCGGCCACCCGGCGCACCTGCGCGCAGACCTCGGGGCCGATCCCGTCGCCGGGCAGGAGCAGAAGCGTGGACATCGGAAGGCTTTCTTAGATTTGGCGGGTGTCGGAGACGTCGAACGACGACATGCGGCGGTCATGGACGCCCAGTTCGGGGAAGCAGGCGCGCCAGGCGGCCATGTGCGGGCTAGCGCGGTGGAAGGCCACGGCCTCCTCGTCGACGAAGTGCTCGAACACCCGGATCAGGCCGGGGTCCAGCGGATCCTCGCTGAGCGCGTAGTCCAGGCAGCCTGGCTCGGCCCGGCTGCCCTCGACCTGGGCCTTCAGGTGCGGGCGCAGGTCGGCCAGCCGCTCGGGCGGGACGCGGATCGTGCCGGCCAGGATGACGGAGCCGGATTTGGGCATCAGGCTTCCAGCCAGGGACGGTCCAGCGCCCGCTTGCTTTCGTAGACGTCGATGTCGGCGCCGTGCATCAGCGTCTCGCCGATGAAGTCCAGGCCCTTGAGCATCTTGTCCTTCCGCACCGGGTCGATGTCGAAATGGAAGCTCTTGCCCGAGGGCGAGATCACGGTCTGGGCGGCCAGGTCGACGCTGACCATGTGGTTGCCGCCCTTGGCCTCGTCCATCAGCTGGGCGACTTCCTCGGGCTTCAGCACCACCGGCAGCAGGCCGTTGTTGAAGCAGTTGTTGTTGAAGATGTCGGCGAAGCTGGTCGAGATCACGCACATGATCCCGTAGTCCATCAGCGCCCAGGGGGCGTGCTCGCGCGACGATCCGCAGCCGAAGTTGTCGCCGGCGATCAGCACCGACGAGCCCTTGTACTCCGGCTTGTTGAGCACGAAGTCGGGGATCTCGTTCCCGTCGCCGTCGAAGCGGAAGTCGTAGAACAGGCCCTTGGCCAGGCCCTCGCGCTCGACGGTCTTGAGGAACTGCTTGGGGATGATCTGGTCGGTGTCGATATTGGCCAGCGACAGCGGGGCCGCGCGGCCGTCGAGACGGGTGAAGGCCTGCATCAGACGGTCTCCTCGAGCAGGGTGCGCACGTCCACCAGATGACCGGCGATCGCCGCCGCCGCCGCCATGGCCGGCGAGACCAGATGGGTGCGGCCGGCGCGGCCCTGGCGGCCCTCGAAGTTGCGATTGCTGGTCGAGGCGCAGCGCTCCTGCGGGGCCAGCTTGTCGGGGTTCATGGCCAGGCACATCGAGCAGCCCGGCTCGCGCCAGTCGAAGCCCGCGGCCTTGAAGATGGCGTCCAGGCCTTCTTCCTCGGCCTGTTCCTTGACCAGGCCCGAACCCGGCACGACCATCGCCTTGACGTGCGGGGCCACCAGGCGGCCGTGCAGGAAGGCTTCCTGCACCACGGCGGCGGCGGCGCGCATGTCCTCGATCCGGCTGTTGGTGCACGAGCCGATGAACACGCGGTCGATACGGGCTTCCGAGATCGGCTGGCCGGCGGTCAGGCCCATGTAGTCGAGAGCGCGATGAGCAGCAGCGCGCTTGTCGGGCGTCGCGAAGCTTTCCGGATCAGGCACGTTGCCGGTCACCGGGATGACGTCCTCGGGCGAGGTACCCCAGGTGACCATCGGAACCAGGGCCGAGCCGTCGATCACCACGGTGCGGTCGAAATGGGCGTCCTCGTCGCTGACGAAGCTTTTCCAGTACGACAGGGCCATGTCCCAGGCCCCGCCCTTCGGCGCCGAGGGCTTGCCCTGGATGTAGGCGAAGGTCTTGTCGTCGGGCGCGACCAAGCCGGCCTTGGCGCCGCCCTCGATGGTCAGGTTGCACAGGGTCATGCGGCCTTCCATCGACAGGTCGCGCACCACCTGGCCGGCGAACTCGATGACGTAGCCGGTGCCGCCGGCGGTGCCGATCTCGCCGATCACGGCCAGCGCGACATCCTTCGCCGTGACGCCGGGGCCCAGCTGGCCGTCGACGCGGACCAGCATGTTCCTGGCCTTCTCCTGGCGCAGGGTCTGGGTGGCCAGGACGTGCTCGACCTCGGACGTGCCGATGCCGTGGGCCAGGGCCCCGAAGGCGCCGTGGGTCGAGGTGTGGCTGTCGCCGCAGACGATGGTCATGCCCGGCTGGGTGCGGCCCTGCTCGGGGCCGACCACGTGGACGATCCCGTTGCGGATGTCGCCCATCGGGAAGAACTCGATGCCGTTGTCCTTGACGTTGCGCGCCAGGGTCTGGAGCTGCAGGCGCGCCTCGTCGTCGGCCACGGCGTCGACGCCCAGGGCCTGGCCCTCGGTCGGGATGTTGTGGTCGGCCACGGCGAGCGTGCGGTCGGGCCGGCGCACCTTGCGGCCGGCCGCGCGAAGCCCGGCGAAGGCCTGCGGGGTGGTGACCTCGTGGATGAGGTGCAGGTCGATATAGAGGATCGCTTCGCCGTTGGTTTCGCTGACGACGTGGGCGTCCCAGATCTTGTCGTAGAGGGTCTTGCGTGCGCGGGTCATGATACCCGCGCATCTAGGCCCTGAGGGCGGGCGCGTAAAGCGAGGAAGCGCCGAAAATTCACGTTCGCCGGCGGGTGTTGCGATCAATCCTGCCCCACAGGCGCCGCGTGCGGACGTTTTGACGCAGTTTCTTGCCTCTGCGAGCGGGGTGCGGGGGCTGAATGAAAAGAGGGCGCGCTCTGTGGCGCGCCCTCATATCTTTATTTCCTTCAGTGGCTATGACGCCGTTTCTGAAGAGGGCCGCTCCCTTGCAAGGGAGCGGTCTATAAGCCCGTCGCAAAGCGGTGGGGGTGCATTCACCAAACACCAGCGAACGGCGTTTTGTCAATATATTCGTGCAGTTGCACGAAAGCTTGACCATGGAAACCCCGGCGGCTGAAAGGAAAACCGCCCAAAGAAAAAGGCCCCGGCGTTTCCGCCAGGGCCCCATTCGTTTCGCTGATCGCGAGCCTTATTCGGCGGTCTCGGTCTTGCGGACGTTCGAACGCTCGGCGATGCGGGCCGACTTACCGCGACGGTCGCGCAGGTAGTACAGCTTGGCGCGACGGACGACGCCGCGACGCTTGACTTCGATGCTTTCGATGCTCGGCGAGAGCAGCGGGAACAGACGTTCCACGCCTTCGCCGAACGAGATCTTGCGGACGGTAAAGCTCTCGTGCACGCCGCCGCCCGAACGGGCGATGCAGACGCCCTCGTAGGCCTGGACGCGCTCGCGCTCGCCTTCCTTGATGCGGACGTTGACGCGCAGGGTGTCGCCCGGCTCGAACTCGGGGATGGCGCGGGCAGCCAGCAGACGCTGGGCTTCTTCGCGCTCGAGTTCCTTGATGATGTTAGCAGCCATAACTCTAGTCTCCTTTGGGCTTACCCGTTTTCGGGCCGCCTTTTGCCTGTTGATTGGCGAGATGCGCTTCCCAGAGGTCTGGACGCCGCTCGCGGGTGGTCTCTTCACGCATACTGGACCGCCACTGGGCCACCTTCTTGTGGTCGCCCGACAGCAGCACCTCGGGGATGTCGAGCCCTTCGAACGTCCGCGGTCGCGTGTACTGCGGATGCTCGAGGAGGCCGTCCTCGAAGCTTTCTTCCTGCGTGCTCTCGAAATTGCCCAGAACCCCTGGAGCCAATCGAACGCACGCCTCGATCACGACCATCGCCGCCGCCTCGCCACCGGCTAGAACGGCGTCTCCGACCGAGACCTCCTCGAACCCCCGGGCGTCTAGCACCCGCTGGTCCACCCCCTCGAAACGGCCGCACAGGACGATGACGCCCGGCGCTTTCGACCACTCCTTGACGCGCGCCTGGGTCAGGGGCCGACCCCGGGCGCTCATGTACAAAAGCGGCCGCCCACCGACCTCCACGCTGTCGAGCGCGGCGGCGATGACGTCCGCTTTTAGCACTGCTCCTACGCCTCCACCCGCAGGGGTGTCGTCGAGGAAGCCGCGCTTATCCTTGGAAAACCCCCGAATGTCCAGTGTTTCCAATCGCCACAGGTCCTGCTCCTTCCACGACGTGCCGATCAGCGAGACGCCGAGCGGGCCGGGAAAGGCCTCGGGGAACATGGTCAGGACGGTGGCGGTGAACGGCATGGGCGCTCCATAGCGCCCAAAGCCGCTAAGAATCTAGGTCAGGATGGTTTTGGGAAGGGGTTTGCCGGCCTCGGCGGGCATCAGCGGCGGGGTCAGCTTGACCGGCTCGCTGGTCATGTCGGCGGGCGGCGCGACGTGATGCACGGGGGCCACCGCCAGCACGGCGGCGGTGGTCAGGGTGGCGGCGACGAGCGCCGTACCGACACGGATCTTCTTCCATGAAACCATGGGCCAGGGGTCTTCCTGTGTTTCGGGTCGTTCAATCCAAAGCCCGGGAGAGGGGGAGGTTCCCGTTTTCGCGGCCTTGGCGAACCTCTTGCCTCTAGGCGAGGCAATTGACCTCGCCAAGGCGGCATTACGACGCGCCGGCCGCATTTTCGACGATCGGCCGCCTTCTTGGGCGCCCGCCGCCAGGGGATGTCGGCAGCGGGTCATCAAGGTCCGATTTCCGCGAGACGACTAGGGCGCGATTGCTCAATAGTTCGGCCGCCAGATCCCTCGGAGCCGCCGCCATGACCACGACCGCCGACCAGTTCCACGCCCTGCACGCCGGTCCGGACGTGCTGTTGCTGCCCAATGCCTGGGACGCGGCCAGCGCCGCCCTGATGGAGGACGCCGGCGCCAAGGCCGTGGCCACCTCCAGCGCGGCCGTGGCCTGGGCGCGGGGCTATGCCGACGGCGACGCCGTTCCGGTGGCCGCCGTCATCGACACCGTCGCCGGCATCGCCCGGGTGGTGTCGGTCCCGGTCACCGCCGACATCGAGGGCGGCTACACCGACGACCTGCCGACCCTGGCCGAGACCATCAAGGCGGTGGTCGGGGCGGGCGCGGTCGGGATCAATTTCGAGGACGGCCGCCGCGATCCGACGCTTCACGCCCGCAAGATCGAAACCGCCCGGGCCGCCGCCGGCCAGGCGGGCGTGAACCTGTTCATCAACGCCCGCACCGACGTCTATCTGGCCGGGCTGGCCCAGGGCGAGGCCGCCCTGGCCGAGACCCTGCGCCGCGCCGCGCTCTATGCCGGCGCCGGGGCCAGCGGGATCTTCGTGCCCCTGCCGATCGAGGAAGACCTGCTGGGCCAGTTGGCCGCCGGGATCGCCCTGCCGCTCAACGCCATGGGCCGCCCCGGCATCCCGTCGGCCGAGCGCCTGGCGCAGCTCGGCGTGCGTCGTCTCAGCTCGGCCACGGGCCCGTTCAACGCCGCCTACGGGGCGATGCTGACGGGGACCCGGGCCTTTCTCGCGGACGGCGACACCACCGGCTACGCGGCGTTCGGCAAGGACCTGCCCAACCTGAACGCCCGGTTCGGCTAGGGACCGGCGCTTGGGGTGTTCCCGGGCGCGCTCCGACCGCCTATCTTCCCGGCCATGACCGACACGCTCGCGCCCGATTCCGCCGCCGCTCCCATTCCGAGTGAAGAGGGGGCAGACCGTCCCCTGACCCAGGACGGCCCCGCCGTGCGGCTGTTCCTGGTCGACGGCTCGGCCTACCTGTTCCGCGCCTATCACGCCCTGCCGCCGCTGACCCGCAAGAGCGACGGCCTGCCGGTGGGCGCCGTCCAGGGCTTCTGCAACATGCTGTGGAAGCTGATGCGCGACATGCAGGGCGACGCGCCCACGCACCTGGCGGTGATCTGGGACCACTCCGAGAAGACGTTCCGCAACACCCTCTACGACAAGTACAAGGCCCACCGGCCGCCGCCGCCCGAGGACCTGATCCCGCAGTTCCCGCTGGTGCGCGAGGCCACCCGCGCGTTCGGCGTGCCGGCCATCGAGCTGCCCGGCTACGAGGCCGACGACCTGATCGCAGCCTATGCCTGCAAGGTCCGCGACATGGGCGGCGAGGCTGTGATCGTCTCGTCCGACAAGGACCTGATGCAGCTGGTCGGCGAGGGCGTGTCGATGTTCGACCCGATGAAGGGCGTGCGCATCGACCGCGAGCAGGTGTTCGAGAAGTTCGGCGTCTATCCCGAGCGGGTGGTCGACGTGCAATCGCTGTGCGGCGACAGCGTCGACAACGTCCCGGGCGCCCCCGGCATCGGCATCAAGACCGCCGCCCAGCTGATCAACGAATACGGCGACCTCGACACGCTGCTGGAGCGGGCCGGCGAGATCAAGCAGCCCAAGCGCCGCGAGACCCTGATCGAGTTCGCCGACCAGATCCGCCTGTCGCGCCAGCTGGTGAAGCTGGACTGCGACACGCCTCTGCCCGAGCCGGTCGACGACCTGGTGGTGCGCGAGCCCGACAAGCAGGTGCTGGCCGACTTCCTGGAGCTGATGGAGTTCCGCTCGCTGGCCCGCCGGGTCGGGGACGGCAACGCCGCCGCCTCGCCGCGCACCCTGGATCGTCCCGTCAGCACCCCGACCGCGCCTGTGCTCGGCGTGTCCTACATGGGCGCGGCCGCCCGGGCGGCGGCCAACCCGGTCGCCGAGCCGGCCAGCGTCGACCACGCGGCCTATGTCCGCATCCAGGACTTGGAGACCTTGAACGCCTGGGTGGCCAAGGCCACGGCCAAGGGGATCGTCGCCTTCGACACCGAGACCGACGCCCTGTCTTCGGCGACCGCCGGCCTATGCGGCGTGTCCCTGGCCATTTCGCCGGGAGAGGCTTGCTATATCCCGGTCGGCCACTGCGAGAAGGACGGCCTGGCCCTGGAAGCCGCCGCCGACCTTGTCCAGATCCCGCTCGAAGAGGCGATGGCCGCCCTGAAGCCGCTGCTGGAAGATCCGGCGGTGCTGAAGATCGCCCAGAACGCCAAGTACGACATCGCCGTCCTGGCGCGCCACGGGATCGATGTGGGGCCGATCGAGGACACCATGCTGATCAGCTACGTGCTGGAGGCCGGCTTGCACGGCCACGGCATGGACGAGCTGTCGGAGCTGTGGCTGGGCCACAAGCCCATCCCGTTCAAGCAGGTGGCCGGGACCGGCAAGGCGCAGATCAGCTTCAAGCACGTGGGCCTGAACGAGGCGACGGCCTACGCCGCCGAGGACGCCGACGTCACCCTGCGCCTCTACAATGTGCTGAAGCCGCGCCTGGCCGCCGAGGGCCTGCTGACGGTCTACGAGACCCTGGAGCGCCCGCTGCCGACCGTGCTGGCGGCGATGGAGAACGACGGCATCCGCGTCGACCCCGAGACCCTGCGCCGGCTCTCCAACGAGTTCTCGATGCGCATGGCCCAGTTCGAGGCCCGGGCCCAGGAGCTGGTCGGCCGGCCTTTCAACCTGGGCAGCCCCAAGCAGATCGGCGACGTGCTGTTCGGCGAGATGCAGCTGAAGGGCGGCAAGAAGACCGCCACTGGCCAGTGGTCCACCGACAGCGACGTGCTGGAGGCTCTCGCGAATGAGCACGAGCTGCCGCGCGTGCTGCTGGACTGGCGCCAGCTGTCCAAGCTGAAGGGCACCTATACCGAGAACCTGATCGCGGCGATCGCCCCGGGCGGCGGCAACCGGGTGCACACCTCCTACGCCCTGGCCTCGACGACGACGGGCCGCCTGTCGTCGTCGGACCCGAACCTGCAGAACATCCCGATCCGCACCGAGGAAGGCCGCAAGATCCGCAAGGCCTTCGTGGCCGCGCCGGGCAAGGTGCTGATCAGCGCCGACTACAGCCAGATCGAGCTTCGCCTGCTGGCCCACATCGGCGACATCCCCCAGCTGAAGAAGGCCTTCCAGGAGGGCCTGGACATCCACGCCATGACCGCGTCGGAGATGTTCAACGTGCCGATCGAGGGCATGCCCTCGGAAGTGCGCCGCCGGGCCAAGGCCATCAATTTCGGCATCGTCTACGGCATCAGCGCGTTCGGCCTGGCCAACCAGCTGTCGATCCCGCAGGGCGAGGCGGGGGCCTATATCAAGACCTATTTCGAGCGCTTCCCCGGCATCCAGGCCTATATGGAGGCGACCAAGGCCTTCGTGCGCGAGCACGGCTATGTCAGCACCATCTTCGGGCGGAAGATCAACATCCCCGACATCGGCGGCAAGTCGGTGGCCCACCGGCAGTTCGCCGAGCGGGCGGCGATCAACGCCCCGATCCAGGGCGCGGCGGCCGACGTGATGCGCCGGGCGATGATCCGCATGCCGGGCGCGCTGAAGGCGGCCGGGCTGTCGAGCCGGATGCTGCTGCAGGTGCACGACGAACTGGTCTTCGAAGCCCCCGAGGCCGAGGCCCAGGCCACGATCGACGTCGCCCGCGAGATCATGCAGGGCGCCGCCGAGCCGGCCGTGGCCATCTCGGTGCCCCTGACGGTCGAGGCCCGGGCCGCCGCCAACTGGGACGAGGCGCACTGACGAAAATTTTTCTAACCCTCGAACACCCGCTACTTGAGGTTGGGTTCCGTAGGGGAAGGCGCTGTATCCCTTATACAATACAATCTTGGATGAGGGTTATTTCACAAAACGTTGTTATTGTTGAGGAATAGATTCTGCCGGTGCGACGTTGCGCCACAGTACAGTTAATGTCGCGGAAACCCTGTCGCCCTCAATGGTTGACTGTGCGACGCGTGCTTCTGGCTGCAGCTTAACTATCCGTGGTTCATGAAGTGCGCGTCGCGGTCCCATTTGGAGCGCGACCATGAACTTCGGCGACCTGAAAATTCCGCACAAGCTGTTGGCGGTTTTCGCGGTGATGCTCACCACCATCGCGATCATGGGCGCGGCGCTCTTCGTCAACCAGATGGAGTTCGAGGGTTCGGTCCGGCGCACGGAACGCGCCCATCAGGCGCTGCGCGCCGCCGACACCGCCGCCTTCCGCCTGACCCGTCAGGAGAACTCGCTGCGGGGCTTCCTGCTCTCGGGCGACGAGTACTACGTCAAGCGTCTGGAAGAGGCCCACAAGCCCAAGTTCCTGGCCGCCCTGGATGAGCTGCGGACCCTGGCCGCCGGCGACGAAGCCCAGTTGACCAGGATTTCGGCGGTCGACGCCGCCTACGCCGGCTACCGCAAGGCGGCCATCGAGCCGGGCGAGACCCTGGCCCGCGATCCGGCCACCCACCAGCAGGCCGTCGACCTGGTCAAGCACGACGGTATCGCCGACCAGACGGTCACGGTGGTCGAGGACGCCATCGACGCGATCGTCAAGGATTCGGAAGCCGTCGTCGCCGCCGAGGCGACCGCCCAGAAGAAGTCGTCGCTGGAAGCGCGCCTGACCCTGCTGATCGGCACCGCCATCGCCATCGCCATCGCCTTCGGCGGGGGCCTGCTGCTGTCGGGCGTCATCGCCGCGCCGGTGTCGGCCATGACCGCCGCCATGCGCCGCCTGGCCTCGGGCGACAACGGGGTCGGCATCCCCGCCGCCGGCCGCAAGGACGAGATCGGCCAGATGGCCGCCGCCGTGGCCACCTTCAAGGAAGCCGCGCTGGCCAAGCTCCGCCTGGAGGCCGTCGCCGAACAGACCCGTCTGGCGGCCGAAAGCGAGCGCGCCGCCAATGACGACGAGCGCCGCGTGGTCGCCGCCGAGCAGACCGCGGTGGTCGACGCCCTGGCCTCGAACCTGGCGCGGCTGGCCCAAGGCGACCTGACCTGCGGCATCGACGCCGAATTCACCGGCCGCTATCGCCAGCTGCGCGAGGACTTCAACGTGGCGGTCGAGAAGCTGCGCGAGGCCATGGGGGCGATCATTGTCTCCACCAACGGCGTCCGCAGCGGCTCCGACGAGATCGCCGACGCCTCCGACAGCCTGGCGCGCCGCACCGAGCAGCAGGCCGCCAGCCTGGAAGAAACCGCCGCCGCCCTGGACGAGATCACCGCCACGGTCCGCAAGACCGCGTCCGGCGCCAAGGAGGCCTCCACCGTGGTCGCCACCGCCCGCACCGACGCCGAGAAGTCGGGCCGGATCGTCGCCCAGGCGGTCCAGGCCATGACCGAGATCGAGACCTCGTCGGCCCAGGTCAGCCAGATCATCGGCGTCATCGACGAGATCGCCTTCCAGACCAACCTGCTGGCCCTGAACGCCGGCGTCGAGGCGGCTCGCGCCGGTGACGCCGGCCGCGGCTTCGCGGTCGTGGCGCAGGAAGTCCGGGCCCTGGCCCAGCGTTCGGCCGAAGCGGCCAAGGAGATCAAGACGCTGATCTCGACCTCCACCCAGCAGGTCGGGGCCGGCGTGGATCTGGTCGGCCAGACCGGCGACGCCCTGCAGCGCATCGTCACCCAGGTGGCCTCGATCGACGAGCTGGTCACCGAGATCGCCGCCTCGGCGGTCGAGCAGTCGACGGGCCTGCACGAGGTCAACAACGCCGTGAACCAGATGGACCAGGTGGTGCAGCAGAACGCCGCCATGGTCGAGGAAGCCACGGCGGCCAGCCACTCGCTGAAGAACGAGGCCAACCAGCTGGCGGCCCTGGTCGACCGCTTCCAGGTCGGCGGCGCCGCGGCGGCTCCGGCCAAGCGCGCCCCCGCCGCCCGTCCGGCCGCGGCCCGCGCCGCGACCTTCGTCCGCCCCGGCGCGGCGCGTGGAAACACCGCCCTCGCGGCGAAGACCGAGGAATGGGAAGAGTTCTGATCGGCGTCCACTCGACGATCGGATGAGGAAGGCTCCCCGGTGTCCCCCGGGGGGCCTTTTTCTTTAGTACCAGCCCGCCTCGCGCAGCGTCCGGGCGTAGGCTCGGCTGACCGGGGCCTCGACGCCGCTGGTCAGGGTCAGGACGGCGCGGCCGTCGCCGCGCCTGGCGTCGCGCACCGCCGCCTTGGCCACCCACCAGGAGCGATGGGTCTGGGCGCCTTCGATGCCCTCCAGCTCGGCCACGGCGTCCGACAGCCGCAACAGGATCAGGTCCTGGCCCTTGGAGGTGTGCAGGCGCAGATAATGGTCCTCCGCCTGGACCGCGTAGAGCTCGCCGCCGCGCAGGCGAGGCGGCAGGCGTTCGAGGAAGCGCGGGGGCGGGGCCTCCGGCGGCGCGGCGTGGGTCTCGATGGGACGGCGGGTGGCCAGGGTCATCAGGGCCGTCATGCCGCTGGTCATCACCAGGGTGATCCCGAAATAGGTCGCCACGACGCGCGGGGTCAGGGGCGCGCGGCCGCCGGCGAACCAGACCAGCGTCGCGAACAGGGGCGTCAGCACCGCCACGATAATCAGGGCCCGCCACCAGGTCGCGTCCAGCCCCGGCCACAGCCGGCTGACGGTCAGGGCCGTGGTCGTGCCCAGCACCGCGCCCAGGCTCGACAGCCCGATCCAGTAGGCCAGGCGCGCGCCCAGCGGCATGTCGAAGGTGCCCAGGGCCCCGATCAGCGCCAGGAACGCGCCGGCCGCGACGGCCACGACCAGCGGACGGACATAGCTCCGCAGCAAGGTGGTCGTTGGCGCTTCGCCAATGGCGCCGGCCCGCCGTTCACGAACTGCCGACGCTTTCTCACGCACCTTCGGATGACCCCTGTCGCCGTCGATCCTAAGCCGGATCCGACCTTGATCGCCCTAGCACGGCGCGATCGCTTCGGGAGAAAACAAGATGTCCGACACCAGCCTGTCAATCGGTCCGGCCCGCTTTCTGCGCATGGTGGTCGTCGGCCTGGCCGTCACCGTGGGCCTGATCCTGGCGGTGGGGGCGGCGCAGGGCCGTGGGCCGGCCGCGACCCTGGCCGGCTTCCTGCACCTGAAGGGCCAGATGCACGCGCCCAATTTCGGACTGCTGGCGGCCGCGCCGATCCAGATCCAGATCCACGTCGCGGCGGTGTCCACGGCCCTGGCGGTCGGGATCGCCCTGATGCTGGGCCTGAAGGGCAACACCGTCCATCGAACCCTGGGCTGGGTCTGGGTGGTCGCCATGGCGACGGCGGCGATCTCGTCGCTGTTCATCCATCGCGCCAACGCCGGGAGCTTCAGCTTCCTGCACCTGTTCGCCGGCTGGACCCTGATCGCCCTGCCCATGGGGGTGTTCGCCGCCCGCAAGCACAATGTCCGCCTGCACGGCCGGACCATGACCGGCCTGTTCGTCGGCGGCCTGCTGATCGCCGGCGCCTTCGCCTTCCTGCCGGGCCGGCTGATGTGGCAGGTCGTGTTCGGCTAATACGCGCCGCGCTTGCCAGGTCCGCGCCAGGAGGCCTACGAACGGTCAAGCAATGCGCGGACCACAGAGCATGACGTCGCAAGTTCGAGCCCCTCGCGCCCAGGCGGCCTCCCCCGTCAAGCCGGCCGGTCGCGGTCGCCCCGCCAAGGCCACGGGGCGGGACCTGAAGGAGACCATCCTCGACGCCGCCGAGGGCCTGTTCGCGCGTCACGGCTTCCACGGCGTCACCATCCGCCAGGTCGCGGCCGAGGCCGGCGTCGATACCGCCCTGATCCACTACTATTTCGGCGCCAAGCGCGAACTGTTCGACTCGGTGTTCCTGCGCCGGGCCGAGATCCTCAACACCGCCCGCGGCCTGTCGATGGACGCCTACGAGAAGAGCCATCCCGGATCCATGACGGTCGAGGGGGTGATCGAGGCCTTCATCGAGCCCCTGCTGCGCATCTCCCAGGACGGCGGCCAGGGGTGGAAGAGCTATTTCGCCCTGGTGGCCCAGGTGAACAACACCCCGGCCTGGGGCGGCGAGACCATGGCGCGGTTCTTCGACCCCGTCGTCCACCGGCTGGTCGAGACCCTGAAGGTGGTTCGTCCGGACGCCGAGTATCGCGACCTCTACTGGAGCTACCAGTTCCTGACCGGCTCGATGATGCTGGCCCTGTCGGAGACCGGGCGCATCGACTCCCTGTCGGAGGGGCTGTGCCATTCCAGCGACCTCGGCGCGGTGCGGGCCCGACTGTTCGCCTATTGCGCGGCGGGCTTCGAGGCGGTGATCGCCCGCGCGCCGCGGGGCTGATTTCCCTATCTTGCCAAAGGCTTGTAACGCCTCGCGCCTTCATTTCATCAGATGATGAAAAAAGGCTGGCGCAAACTGCTGGTCTGGGTGACAGTGTTATCCAATTCGCGAACAAATGAATTCGCGGAAGCCGGGAAATGCGTCCGTTCAACGGGCCGGTCCGGCACGGGACGGAACGCATAGGGGAGGGGAAACCCGATGAAAACGATGCTCAAGCTGGCGTTGCTGGCCGGCGCGGCCTGGTCGGCCGCCGCGACCACTGCGGTCGCCCAAGAAGCGCCCGCCGGCGCGAACTCCGCGCAGGTCGAGGAACTGGTCGTCACGGCCCGCCGCCGCGAGGAAACCCTCAAGGACGTGCCGGTCGCGGTTTCGGCCTTCACCGCCGAGACCCTGGAGCGCCAGGCCGCCAACGACATCACCACCCTGTCACAGACCTCGCCGAACACCACGGTGCAGACCGCGCGGGGCTCGAACTCGACCCTGATCTCCTACATCCGCGGCATCGGCCAGCAGGATCCGCTGTGGGGCTACGAGCCCGGCGTCGGCCTCTATGTCGACGACGTCTACATCTACCGGCCGCAGGGCGCGGTGCTGGACGTGTTCGACGTCTCGCGGATCGAAGTGCTGCGCGGCCCGCAAGGCACGCTGTACGGCCGCAACACCATCGGCGGCGCGATCAAGTACGTGACCAACCGCCTGGGCGACGAGGCCGGCGGCAAGGTCCGCGCGACCTACGGCAGCTACAATCAGACCGACCTGCTGGTCGAGGGCCACACGCCCGTCGCCGGCGGCCTGTCGGTCGGCGGCGCCTACGCCCTCTACAAGCGCGACGGCTACGGCAAGAACCTGACGACCGGCGCCGAGCACTATGACAAGGACGTCCAGGCCATCCGCCTGAGCGCCGAGTACCAGCCCACCGACGACCTGTTCTTCCGCCTGGCCTACGACAAGGTCGAGGACGACTCCAACCCCCGCCACGGCCACCGCGAACTGCCGGCCCTGGTCGGCAACTACCCGGTGCTGGACGTCTATGACACCCAGGCGGGCCTGGGCGACTCCAACTCGGTCGAGACCGAGGGCGTGTCGCTGACCGGCGAATATCACGCCACCGACAGCCTGACGCTGAAGTCGATCACCGCCAGCCGCAAGGGCCACACCACCACCGTCATCGACTTCGACGGCACGCCCGTGCCGACCCTCGACATTCCCGCCACCTACGACGACCGCTCGTTCTCGCAGGAACTGCAGGCGGTCTATTCGGACGAGACCGTCCAGGGCGTGTTCGGCCTCTACTACATGAACAGCCAGGCGTCGGGCGAGTTCGACACCATCGCCGGCAACCTGGGCGTCTCGATCGCCGACGGCGGCAAGGTCAGCACCCAGAGCTTCGCGGCCTTCTTCGACGCCAGCGCCAACTTCACCGACCGCTTCAAGGTCTCGGTCGGCGCCCGCGCCACCCGCGACCACAAGCGCAGCAACACCTTCCGCTACTTCTACCTGGGCGCCACGCGCTCGCCCTACCAGGGCGGCACGCCGCGGCCGATCCTGCAGGTGCGCACCGACTACGGCGCCACGAAGACCTTCTCGGAGTTCACCCCGCGCCTGTCGGCCTCGTACGAGCTGACCGACGACCTGAACACCTACGTCTCGTATTCGAAGGGCTTCAAGTCGGGCGGCTGGGACATGCGCGGCGACGCCTTCCTGACCCCGCAGACCGTCAACGGCTACAATCCCGAGACGGTGGACGCCTATGAGGTGGGCCTGAAGGGCAACCTGTTCGACCGCCGGCTGTCGTTCGCCTCGGCCGCCTTCCTGTCCAAGTACAAGGACCAGCAGGTCACCACCCAGGTGGTCGTGCCCTCGGGCATCGCCAGCTCGGTCGACAACGCCGGCGCGTCCACCCTGTACGGCGTCGAGTTCGAGGCCAAGGCGGCGTTCAGCCAGAACCTGTCGGGAACCGTGGCCCTGGGCTACATCCACGCCGAGTACGACACCTTCAGCCGCTTCGTCCCGGCCGGCGCGCCCAACCCCGTCAACCCGTCGCAGACGATCCCGGCCGGCGGCCAGATCGTCAACGTGGCCGACCTCTACGGCTTCCAGAACACCCCCGAATGGACGGGCAATGTCAGCCTGACCTGGCGCGGGACCGTGGGCGGCGGCGAGCTGGCGATCACCCCGATGGTCAGCTATCGCGACGACTATCAGCAGTTCGAACAGCCCCTGCCGCTGCTCGACCAGAAGGCCTTCACCCTGGTCGACCTGACGGCGAGCTGGGCTCCGGAGAACGGCCGCTTCAAGGTGCTGCTGGCCGGCAAGAACCTGACCGACGAGCGTTATCGCACCGGCGGCTACAACTTCGGCGTCCCGACCTACAACAACTCGGTGATCGGCTTCTACGGCCCGCCGCGCACCTATTCGGCGACGGTCGAGGTCAAGTTCTAGACTCTCCCCAACCTCGACTTCACGGCGGCGGCTTGCTGAAACGAGCCGCCGCCGTTTCTTTGTCCACTTCACGAATCGCGGCGGGATCCGATGAGCGACGCACAGACCTCCACTACCCCGGCTCCCGGCTCGCGCTATCGCTACGTCGTGCTGGCCATGCTGGTCCTGGTCTACACGCTCAACTTCCTGGACCGGCAGATCCTCGGCATCCTGGCCAAGCCCATCAAGGAGGAGTTCGGCCTCAGCGACGGCCAGTTCGGCCTGATGAGCGGCCTGGCCTTCGCCCTGCTCTATACGACCCTGGCGATCCCGATCGCCTGGCTGGCCGACCGCTTCAGCCGGGTGTGGATCATGACCACGGCCCTGACCCTGTGGAGCGGTTTCACCGCCCTGTGCGGCTTCGCCGGCGGGTTCTCGGCGCTGTTCCTGGCCCGGATGGGCGTGGGCATCGGCGAGGCGGGCGGGGTGGCCCCGGCCTATTCGATGCTGGCCGACTATTTCCCCAAGCATCAGCGGGCCCGCGCCCTGGCGGCCTATGCGTTCGGCATCCCGCTGGGCACGGCGGCCGGGACCCTGGTGGGCGGCCTGCTGGCCGTGCACTTCGGCTGGCGGACGGCCTTCATCGTGGTGGGCCTGATCGGCGTGGCCCTGGCCCCGATCTTCCGGCTGGTCGTGCGCGACCCGCGCCGGGGCGGGGCCGACATGGCCGTGGGCGACACCACCACCGTCCAGGCCCCGGCCGCGCCGCTGGGCGAGGTGGTCCGGGTGCTGGCCGCCAAGCCCAGCTTCTGGCTGCTGTCGTTCGGCGCGGCCTCGTCCTCGGTCTGCGGCTACGGCGTGGCGCTGTGGCTGCCGTCGTTCTTCATGCGCAGCCTGGGCCTGACCCTGCGCGAGACCGCCTGGTACTATTCCGGCATCGCCTTCTTCGGCGGCCTGATGGGCATCTGGCTGGGCGGGGCGGTGGCCGACCGGCTGGGCGCGAAGTCCAAGGCCGGCTATCCGCTGACCCCGGCGGTGGCCTTCCTGATCTCGGTGCCGTGCTTCCTGCTGGCCATGAACAGCGGCTCGCTGGTCGGTGATCTGGGGGGCGGCGCCGCCCTGGCCCTGGCCTTCGCGATCTTCCTGATTCCCACCGGCCTCAACCTGGCGTGGCTGGGACCGATCACGGCGGCCGTCCAGCACCTGGCCCCCGCCCCGATGCGGACCACGGCCTCGGCCCTGTTCCTGCTGATCAACAACCTGCTGGGGATCGCGGTCGGCACCTATTATTTCGGCCTGGTCTCGGACCTGCTGAAGCCGGCGTTCGGCGCGGAGTCCCTGCGCTGGTCGATCTATACCGGCATGGGCTTCTACCTGGTCGCCGCCCTGCTGTTCTTTCTGGCCTCGCGGCGTCTGGCCAAGGATTGGGTCGAATAGGCGCACCCGCTAAAACGCCACCGTTCCGACACGTTCAGGTTACAAGAGCCCGCTGACGAACGCGGGACCGCGACCATGGGCAGTGACGACCGGCATATCTTCCACGACCCCACCGGGCGGCGGGACCGGCGGATGCGGCTGATCCTGGGGATCACCCTCTCGGCCCTGGCGGCGATCGTCGCGGCCTTCCTGGCCACCCTGGCTTTCGCCCCGCGCCTGCCGTCGGTGACCCTGAAGGACCCGCACGTCCTGTCGTCCCTGCACAAGGAGACCGCGCACCGGCTCAAGCCAAACCTCGACTGGCGCAAGGTGCCCCGGCCGACCGCCGCGACAGGCTCGGCCCAGGTCCGCCCGATCAGCGTCGGCTTCTATGTCAGCTGGGACGAGGACTCCCGCGAGTCCCTGCGCCGCAACATCGACAAGCTGGACGTGGTCTCGCCGCAGTGGGTGGCGCTGAGGGGCTCGGACGGCGACATCGCGCTGGACGACGACCCGCAGGGCGTGGCGCGGATCGCGGCCGCTTCCAACCATCCGGCCGTGCTGCCCCTGGTGCACAACTCGGCCAACGCCGCCTTCAACGGACCGCTGGGCGACGCCCTGCTGGCCGATCCCAAGGCGCGGGCCAGGCTGATCGCGGGCCTGGCCGACCTGGCCGTCAAGCGCGGCTACGGCGGCTATGTCTTCGACCTGGAGAATCTGTCGCCCAAGGGCCTGGCGAACTATCCCAAGCTGCTGGACGAGGCCCGGGCGGTGCTGAAGCCGCAGGGCCGCGAGGTCTGGGTCACCGCGCCGTTCGACGGACAGGACTGGCCGCTGAAGGCGCTGCAGGACGCGTCCGACACCCTGGTCCTGATGGCCTACGACCAGCACTATGGCGGCGGCGACGCCGGGCCCAACGCCGGCCAGGACTGGTACGAGGGCGAGTTGGCCAAGCGGTTCGCCAAGCTGGATCCCGCCCGCACGATCATGGCCCTGGGCGCCTATGGCTACGACTGGACCCTGAACAAGAACGGCAAGGCCGCCTCGGGTTCGCCGGTCACGTTCCATGAAGCCATGCGCAACGCCCAGGACGCCGGCGCGACCATCGACATGGACGACGACGCCCTGAACCCGACTTACGACTATGTCGACGACAGCGGCGACAGCCACGAGGTCTGGTTCCTGGACGCCACGACCCTGTTCAACGAGATCAAGGTCACCGACGAATGGAAGCCGCGCGGCTACGGCCTGTGGCGGATGGGCATGGAGGATCCGGGCGTCTGGAGCGTGCTGGGCAAGCCCTACGGCCAGGCCTCGGCCGCCGGCCTGACCCACATTCCCAGCGGGACCAGCGTCGATTTCGACGGCGGCGGCGAGGTGCTGCGCGTCGAAGGCCTGCCCAGCCCCGGCAAGCGGACCCTGGAGTTCGATCCCGACACCGGCTTGATCGCCGACCAGGCCTACACGACCCTGCCCAGCTCGTACGTGATCGAGCGCTACGGCCAGAAGCCGGGCCTGGTGGCCCTGACCTTCGACGACGGCCCCGACGCGCGCTGGACGCCCAAGATCCTCGACATCCTCAAGAAGAAGAACGCCCCGGCCACCTTCTTCGTGATCGGCGAGAACATGCAGACCCGGCCCGACCTGGTGAAGCGCGAGGTCGCCGAGGGCCATGACGTGGGCAGCCACACCTGGACCCACCCCAATATCGGCGAGACGCCGATCGCCCAGACCGACGTCGAGCTGAACGCCACCCAGCGCCTGTTCGAGGTGATCACCGGCCGCTCGATGCGCCTGTTCCGGCCGCCGTTCTTCGGCGACGCCGAGCCGTCGACCCCGCACGAGGTGGCCCCGCTCGTGATCGCCCAGACCCTGGGCTACTTGGTCGTGGGCCTACGGATCGACCCCGACGACTGGCAGAAGCCGACGCCGCAGACGATCATCGACCGCACCCTGGAGCGCCTGGACCATCCCGGCGACCGGCCGGGTCAGGTGGTGCTGCTGCACGACGCCGGCGGCGACCGCTCGCGCACGGTGGCCGCCCTGCCGGGCCTGATCGACGCCATCCGCGCGCGCGGCTACCGGCTGGTCACGGTCGGCGAACTGGCCGGCATGAGCCCGGCCCAGGTGATGCCGATCAGCGACCGCGACCCGGTGGCCTTGGGGCTGGACCGCGTCGGCTTTGGGTTGTTCCGTACCCTGAAGATGTTGCTGACCGGCCTGTTCCTGACCGCCATCGCCCTGGGCCTGGCGCGGCTGGTGTTCCTGGCGGGCCTGGCCCTGGTCCACCGCTGGACGCACCAGAGCCCCGAGAACCTGGATCCCGAGACCGGTCCGCTGGTCAGCGTGCTGATCCCCTGCTTCAACGAGGAGAAGGTGATCGCCGCCTCGGTGGCGCGGATCCTGGAGTCCGAGTGGCGGAACATCGAGGTCCTGGTCCTCGACGACGGCTCCAAGGACAACACCGCCGACGAGGTGCGCCGCGCTCACGGCGA
Source organism: Caulobacter sp. 05L422 (assembly GCF_056397765.1). Taxonomy (NCBI): domain Bacteria; kingdom Pseudomonadati; phylum Pseudomonadota; class Alphaproteobacteria; order Caulobacterales; family Caulobacteraceae; genus Caulobacter; species Caulobacter sp. 05L422. The sequence continues at coordinate 126,269 of NZ_JBFTOB010000003.1, forward strand.
CAATCCGCGCGTGACGCTGCTGAGCTTCGAGAACGGCGGCAAGGCGCGGGCGGTCAATCGCGGCCTGGCCGTGGCCAAGGGCGAGTATGTGGTGGCCCTGGACGCCGACACGCTTTTCCCGCCCAAGACCATCGGGCGCCTCGTGCGCTGGTTCCAGGACCCGACGATCGGGGCGGTGGCCGGCAACGCCATCGTCGGCAACCGGGTGAACATGGTCACCCGCTGGCAGGCCCTGGAATATGTCACCGCGCAGAACCTGGAGCGCCGCGCCCTGGCGACCCTGGGCGCGGTGACCGTGGTGCCGGGCGCGGTCGGGGCCTGGCGCAAGAGCGTGCTCGACGACCTGGGCGGCTATCCGGCCGACACCCTGGCCGAGGACCAGGACCTGACCATCGCGTGCCAGCGGGCGGGCTGGAAGGTGGCCTTCGATCCCTCGGCCCAGGCCTTCACCGAGGCCCCCGACACCGTGGGCGGCCTGCTCAAGCAGCGCTTCCGCTGGTCGTTCGGCACCCTGCAGTGCGTGTGGAAGCACCGCGCGGCGCTGTTCAACCCCAAAACCCCGGCCCTGGGCTTCGTGGCCCTGCCGCAGATCTGGCTGTTCCAGATCCTGCTGGCGGTCGCGGCTCCGCTCGTCGACCTGGCGGTGGTCTGGAGCCTGATCTCGGGTCTCTACGGCGTGATCGCCCACCCGGTGGAGTGGTCGCCCGACGACACGATCCGCGGCCTGCTCTATTGGGCGGTGTTCATCCTGGTCGACCTGTCGGCCGGCGCCCTGGGCATGGCGCTGGAGAAGCGCGCCCCGTGGGCCGACCTGCCGTACCTGCCGGTGCAGCGCTTCGGCTACCGGCAGTTGATGTACTATGTGGTGGTCAAATCGGTGCTGACCGCCGCGCGGGGCGGGCGCGTGGGCTGGGGAAAACTCGAGCGGCGGGCCACCGCGACGGTGAAGTGAGCGGCCATTCACGGTCGAGCCAGGGGCATGACAAGGCTGTCATTCGGCGCTGCGAGTGGTAGCGGTACCTTTTTTCGTGGCGAGGAAGGGGCGGCTTGACCCCTGGGAACTCAGCGTTCGGTGAAAAAGTCCAAGTAGTTCCGGGGTTGCGCCAGTTAGGCCCACTTTTTCAGATAGGCGGAACAATCGGTCCAAGCGCGGTTGCGCCTGCGAAATCACGCTCCTATAACCCGGCCACAATTTCAGAAGCCGTCGTCGAGACCGGTCCCTCATGAACATCCACGAACACCAAGCCAAAGCCGTCCTCGCTGAGTTCGGCGCTCCAGTTCCGCGCGGTTACGCCGCCTTCACGCCAGAGGAAGCCGTCGCCGCCGCTGAAAAGCTGGGCGGACCGGTGTTCGTCGTGAAGTCCCAGATCCACGCCGGTGGCCGTGGCAAGGGCAAGTTCGAGGGCTTGGGCCCCGACGCCAAGGGCGGCGTCCGCGTCGTCAAGTCGGTCGCCGACGTCAAGGCTTCGGCCGAGGAAATGCTCGGCCGCGTGCTGGTGACCCACCAGACCGGTCCCAAGGGCAAGCAGGTCAACCGCCTCTACATCGAAGAAGGCGCGGCGATCGCCAAGGAATTCTACCTGTCGCTGCTGGTCGACCGCGAGACCTCGATGGTTTCGGTGGTCGCCTCGACCGAAGGCGGCATGGACATCGAGGACGTGGCCCACGCCACTCCCGAAAAGATCCATAGCTTCTCGATCGACCCGGCGACCGGCGTGTGGCCGACCCACGCCCGCGCCCTGGCCAAGGCCCTGGGCCTGACCGGCGGCCTGGCCAAGGAAGCCGCCACGCTGCTCACCCAGCTCTATACGGCGTTCCTGGCCAAGGACATGGCCATGCTGGAGATCAACCCGCTGATCGTCACCGAGGACGAGCACCTGCGGGTCCTGGACGCCAAGCTGTCGTTCGACGGCAACTCGCTGTTCCGCCACCCGGACATCCGCGCCCTGCGCGACGAGAGCGAAGAAGACCCCAAGGAAATTGAAGCCTCGAAGTACGACCTGGCCTACATCGCCCTGGAAGGCGAAATCGGCTGCATGGTCAACGGCGCTGGCCTGGCCATGGCCACCATGGACATCATCAAGCTGTACGGCGCCGAGCCGGCCAACTTCCTGGATGTCGGCGGCGGCGCCAGCAAGGAGAAGGTCACCGCGGCCTTCAAGATCATCACCTCCGACCCGTCCGTGAAGGGCATCCTGGTCAACATCTTCGGCGGCATCATGCGCTGCGACATCATCGCGGAAGGCGTCATCGCCGCCGTGAAGGAAGTGGGCCTGAAGGTTCCGCTGGTCGTGCGCCTGGAAGGCACCAACGTCGAACTCGGCAAGAAAATCATTTCGGAAAGCGGCCTGAACGTCATCGCCGCCAACGACCTGTCGGACGGGGCCGAGAAGATCGTCGCCGCTGTCAAAGGGGCTGCGTAACTCTCATGTCCATCCTCATCGGTTCTGAAACCAAGGTCATCTGCCAGGGCATCACCGGCGCCCAGGGCACGTTCCACTCGGAACAGGCGATCGCCTACGGCACCAAGATGGTCGGCGGCGTGACCCCGGGCAAAGGCGGCCAGACCCACATCGGCCTGCCGGTGTTCGACACGGTCGGCGAAGCCCGCGAAGTCACCGGCGCCGACGCCACCGCGATCTACGTCCCGCCTCCCTTCGCGGCCGACTCGATCCTGGAAGCCATCGACGCGGAAATCCCGCTGATCATCTGCATCACCGAAGGCATCCCGGTGCTGGACATGGTCAAGGTGAAGAAGGCCCTGCAAGGCAGCAAGTCGCGCCTGATCGGCCCGAACTGCCCCGGCGTCCTGACCCCGAACCAGTGCAAGATCGGCATCATGCCGGGTTCGATCTTCTCGAACGGCTCGGTCGGCGTCGTTTCGCGCTCGGGCACCCTGACCTACGAAGCTGTGTTCCAGACCACGAACGCGGGCCTCGGCCAGACCACGGCCGTCGGCATCGGCGGCGACCCGGTCAAGGGCACCGAGTTCATCGACATCCTCGAACTGTTCCTGGCCGACGAAGCCACCAAGTCGATCGTCATGATCGGCGAGATCGGCGGCTCGGCCGAGGAAGAAGCCGCCCAGTTCCTGGCGGACGAAGCCAAGCGCGGCCGCAAGAAGCCCATGGTCGGCTTCATCGCCGGCCGCACGGCCCCTCCCGGCCGTCACATGGGCCACGCCGGCGCGATCATCTCGGGCGGCAAGGGCGGCGCTGAAGACAAGATCGCCGCGATGGAAGCCGCGGGCATCCGCGTCTCGCCGTCGCCGGCCAAGCTGGGCGAGACCCTCCTCGAGGTGCTCAAAGGCTAATCACGACACCGAAACCCCGCCCCGCGCGGGGCCCAGGTTTTTTGCGACCGCCAGTCGACGATCCGAAAAAATCACCTGGGCCCCGTTCGTTCTACGGGCGCCCGGTGATTGAGAGACTATATTTACGCAACGCGGTTAGCGGTGGCGTAAAAGGATCGTAAGGCAAAGACGATGGCGGACGACGCAGGCATCATCAATCAGGTCTTGACCGAGACCTCGTTCCTCTACGGCGCCAATGCGGCGTTCGTGGAAGATCTCTATGCCCGGTGGGCGGAGAACCCTGGATCGGTCGAGCCTTCTTGGGGCGCCTTCTTCGCCACGCTCTCGGACCAGGCCGACCAAGTCAAGCGCGCCGCGCAGGACCCGACCTGGACGCCCCGCCAGGCGCCGACCGTCCGTCCCGAGTGGCTGTCGGCCCTCGACGGCCAGTGGCCGACCGTGGCCCCCGCCGTCGAAGCCAAGATGACCAAGGCCATCGAGGCCAAGGCTCCCGGCACTTCCGCCGAAGCCGTCCGCGCCGCCACGCTGGACAGCCTGCGCGCCATCATGATGATCCGGGCCTACCGGATGCGCGGCCACCTGGCCGCCAATCTCGACCCGCTGGGCCTTGAACCCAAGACCTCGGCCCCCGAGCTGGATCCGTCGACCTACGGCTTCTCGGAAGCCGACTACGACCGTCCGATCTTCCTGGACTTCGTGCTGGGCATGGAGACCTCGACGATCCGCGAGATCCTGTCGATCCTGCGCCGCACCTACTGCGACAACGTCGGCGTGCAGTACATGCACATCTCGGATCCGACCGAGAAGGCCTGGCTGCAGGAGCGCATCGAGGGCCGCGACAAGGAAATCGTGTTCTCCAAGGAGGGCAAGGTCGCCATCCTGAAGAAGCTGATCGAGGCCGAGGGCTTCGAACGCTTCCTGCACAAGCGCTTCCCCGGCACCAAGCGCTTCGGTCTGGACGGCGGCGAGGCCTGCATCCCCGCGCTGGAACAGATCATCAAGCGCGGCGGCGCGCTGGGCGTGAAGGAAATCGTCATCGGCATGCCGCACCGCGGCCGCCTGAACACCCTGGCCGCCGTGATGGGCAAGCCCTATCACGTCATCTTCCACGAGTTCCAGGGCGGCTCATCGGTGCCCTCGGACATCGAGGGTTCGGGCGACGTGAAGTACCACATGGGCGCTTCGTCGGACCGCGAGTTCGACGACAACAAGGTCCACCTGTCGCTGACCGCCAACCCCTCGCACCTGGAAATCGTCAATCCGGTGGTGATCGGCAAGGCCCGCGCCAAGCAGGCCTTCACCCTGCGCGAGCAGCCGGACGCCGGCCGCGGCCACGTGCTGCCGCTGCTGCTGCACGGCGACGCGGCCTTCGCGGGCCAGGGCGTGGTGGCCGAGTGCTTCACCCTGTCGGGCCTGAAGGGCTACCGCACGGGCGGCACCATCCACTTCATCGTCAACAACCAGATCGGCTTCACGACCAGCCCGCGCTATTCGCGCAGCTCGCCCTATCCGTCGGACGTGGCGCTGATGGTCGAAGCCCCGATCTTCCACGTGAACGGCGACGACCCCGAAGCCGTGGTCTTCGCGGCCAAGGTCGCCACCGAATATCGCCAGATGTTCGGCAAGGACGTGGTCATCGACATGTTCTGCTATCGCCGGTTCGGTCACAACGAAGGTGACGACCCGACGATGACCTCGCCCTTGATGTACGCCAAGATCAAGGACCACATCTCGACCCGCGAACTCTACAGCCAGCGCCTGGTCGGCGAGGGCGTCGCCACCCAGGGCGAAGTCGACGGCTGGGTCAGCGAGTTCGAGACCTTCCTCGACAACGAGTTCGAAGCCGGCAAGGGCTACAAGGCCAACAAGGCCGACTGGCTGGACGGCAAGTGGAAGGGTCTGGCCCTGCCCGGCGACGAAGAGCGCAAGGGCAAGACCGACGTCGCCAAGACCCGGCTGCTGGAGATCGGTCGCCAGATCACGACCATTCCGGACCGCATCAACGCCCACAAGACCGTCAAGCGCGTGATCGAGAACCGTCGCGAGGCGATCGAGAAGGGCGAGAACATCGACTGGGGCACCGCCGAGCATCTGGCGTTCGCCACCCTGCTCGACGAGGGCTTCCCCGTCCGCCTGTCCGGCCAGGACAGCGTGCGCGGCACCTTCACCCAGCGCCATTCGGACATCATCGACCAGACGACCGAAGAGCACTTTACGCCGCTGAATAACATCCGCCCCGGCCAGGCCCACTACGAGGTCATCGACTCGGCCCTGTCGGAAGAGGCGGTGCTGGGCTTCGAATACGGCTTCTCGCTGGCCGACCCGAACACCATGACCCTGTGGGAAGGCCAGTTCGGCGACTTCGTGAACGGCGCCCAGGTGGTCATCGACCAGTTCATCAGCTCGGGCGAGCGCAAGTGGCTGCGGATGAGCGGCCTGACCATGCTGCTGCCGCACGGCTACGAAGGCCAGGGCCCCGAGCACAGCTCGGCGCGCCTCGAGCGCTTCCTGCAGTCGTGCGCGGAAGACAACATGCAGGTGGTCAACTGCACCACCCCGGCCAACTACTTCCACGCCCTGCGTCGCCAGATGCACCGCGAGTTCCGCAAGCCCTTGATCGTCATGACGCCCAAGAGCCTGCTGCGTCACAAGAAGGCGGTCTCGAACCTGGCTGACATGGCCGAGGGCTCCAGCTTCCACCGCGTGATGATCGACGGCGCCGAAGCCAACTGCGACGTCGGCGGCATCAAGCTGAAGAGCGACGACAAGATCACCCGCGTCATCGCCTGCTCGGGCAAGGTCTATTTCGACCTGATCGACGCCCGGGCCAAGGCCGGCCGCGACGACGTCTACATCGTGCGCCTGGAGCAGTTCTATCCGTGGCCTCTGAAGTCGGTGCTGGCCGTGCTCGGAAGGTTCAAGAACGCCGAACTCGTTTGGTGTCAGGAAGAACCCAAGAACATGGGCGGCTGGACCTTCGTCGATCCGTGGCTGGAGCTCAGCCTGGCCAAGCTCGACGTGAAGGCCAAGCGCGCCCGCTACGTCGGCCGTCCGGCCTCGGCCTCCACGGCCGCCGGCATGATGAGCCGCCACATGAGAGAACTCGAGACCTTCCTGAACGAAGCCTTCGCCTGATCGCTTCGCTTAGGCCCTGAACTGAACCCGCCGGACCAAACAAGAGACATCGGAACCCCACATGGCCGACATCATGACCCCCGCCCTCGGCGAATCCGTCACCGAAGCGACGGTGGCCCGCTGGACCAAGAAGGCCGGGGAGGCGGTGAAGAAGGACGAACTGCTCGTCGAGCTGGAAACCGACAAGGTCAGCCTTGAAGTCGTGGCTCCGGCCGACGGCGTCCTGGCCTCGATCGCCGCCGAGGAAGGCGCGACCGTGGTGCCCGGTACGGTGCTGGGCGTGGTGACCGAAGGCGGCGCCGCGACCGCCGCTCCGGCTGCTCCGGCCGCCGCCGCTGCTCCGGCCCCCGCGCCGGCTCCGGCCGCCGCTCCCGCTCTCGCGCCCGCTCCGGCTCCGGCTCCGGCTCCGGCCGCCGCCGCGCCGGTCAGCCCGGCTCCGGCCCGCATCGCCGCCGAGAACAACCTGGACCTGTCGAAGGTCGCGGGCTCGGGCAAGGACGGCCGGGTGACCAAGGGCGACGCCCTGGCCGCCCTGGAAGCCCGCGCCAACGCCCCGGCTCCGGCCGCCGCCCCGGCCGCGCCGCGTCCGATCCACGAGCGCGAAGAGCGCGTGAAGATGACGCGCCTGCGTCAGACGATCGCCCGTCGCCTGAAGGAAGCCCAGAACAACGCCGCCATGCTGACGACCTTCAACGAGGTCGACATGAGCGCGGTGATGGCCCTGCGCAATTCCTACAAGGACGTCTTTGAAAAGAAGCACGGCGTGAAGCTGGGCTTCATGTCGTTCTTCACCAAGGCGGTCGTCGCCGCCCTGAAGGCCGTGCCGGACGTCAACGCCGAGATCGACGGGACCGACATCGTCTACAAGAACCACTACGACATCGGCGTGGCCGTCGGCACCGACAAGGGCCTGGTCGTTCCGGTCGTGCGTGACGCCGACCAACTGAGCCTGGCCGAGATCGAGAAGGCCATCGGCGCCCTGGGCAAGAAGGCCCGCGACGGCCAGCTGGCCATCGAGGACATGCAGGGCGGCACCTTCACCATCACCAACGGCGGCATCTACGGCTCGCTGATGTCGACCCCGATCCTCAACGCGCCGCAGTCGGGCATCCTGGGCATGCACGCGATCAAGGAGCGGGCCATGGTGGTCGGCGGCAAGATCGAGGTCCGCCCGATGATGTACCTGGCGCTCAGCTACGACCACCGCGTGGTCGACGGCCAAGGCGCGGTGACCTTCCTGGTGAAGGTCAAGGAAGCCCTGGAAGACCCGCAGCGCCTGCTGCTGGAGCTCTAGTCGCTCCGACAAGACGAACGGAAAAGGGGCCGCGCGAGCGGCCCCTTTTTTGTTGCCTGGAAGCTGTGCGTTCACCCCGGCCAGCGCGAGCCGCGGATGACGCTGCAGAAGTTCCCGCGGTGGAAGTGCGGGTCCTTGTCGGCCAGGACGTCGGCCTTCACGTTGCCGAAGGTGGTGTCCGGCTTGTGCTTGATGCCGTCGTAGAAGGCCTGGAGGATGTCTTCCTTGAAGTGGTCGTCGCGCGGGTGGGCGCGGACCACGGCCTCGCGGTCGGCGTCGCCGAACCCTTCGAAGTCCAGGCCCAGCACGTCCATCTCGACCCCGGCGGTGACCAGGGCGACGACCGGGTGCATGTGCTGGGGGATGCCCGGCGTGGTGTGCAGGGCGATCGCGGTCCACACCGTGTCGATGTCATGCGGCGACAGACCCTGGCCGCGCAGGAAGTCGCGGGCGGCGTTGGCGCCGTCGACCTCGAACCGCTCGTGGGCGCTGCTGTGCTGATGGGTCAGCCCCATGTCGTGGAACATCGCCCCGGCGTAGAGCAGCTCGCGGTCGAAGGTCAGGCTGCGACGCAGCCCGGCCAGGGCCGCGAAGTAGTAGACCCGGCTGGAATGGTGGAAGAGCAGGGGCGTCTCGGTGTCGCGCACCAGCTCGGTGATCTGGCGGGCGAGACGGCTGTCGGGAATGGCCACGGTGTCGATCGTCATGGGCTTGGTCCTGGGTTGGCCCGGGCTGCGGGGCTGATGACCGGACGCTAGGCGCGCGTGGCGATGTCTGCTATTTACGTGAAGCGACGATTTCTGCCATTCGGCCGCCGATCAGGACAGGAGGCGCGCATGACCCGGACGATCGCCATCCTCGCCGTGCCCGGCGTGCAGCTGCTGGACGTGTCCGGTCCCCTGGACGTCTTCGCCGAGGCCAACGCCCAGACGGGCCGGACGGTCTACCGGCCCTGCGTGGTCTCGTCGGAGGGCCGCGCCGTCCGCAGTTCATCCGGCGTGCGGCTGCTGGCCGACCACGTGATCGGCGAGGCTTGGGACGCGGCCGACTGGGGCGTGATCGACACCCTGCTGGTCGCGGGCGCGCCCAAGGCGGCCGAGACGCGGCTGGATCCGGCGGTTGGCGACTGGCTGCGGGCCGCCGCCGCGAAAAGCCGCCGCCACGGCTCGGTGTGCAGCGGGGCCTTCCTGCTGGGCGCCGCCGGCCTGCTGGACGGACGGCGGGTCACCACCCACTGGGCCGTGGCCGAGCAGCTGGCCCTGGCCTTTCCGTCGGTCATGGTCGAGGCCGACGCCATCCACGTTCGTGACGGGGCGCTGCGCACCGCCGCCGGCGTCACGGCGGGCCTCGACCTGGCCCTGGCCCTGGTCGAGGAGGACCTGGGTCGCGAGATCGCCCTGAAGGTCGCCGCCCAGCTGGTGATGTTCTTCAAGCGGCCCGGCGGCCAGATGCAGTTCAGCCGCCATGGCGAGGCCGCGCCCGCGGGCCGCTCGGCCCTGCAGGCGGTGCAGCGCTGGGTCGCCGCCAACCCGGCCGAGGACCACGACGTGACCAGCCTGGCCCGCCGGATGGGCCTCAGCCCCCGCCACTTCGCCCGGGTGTTCCGCGAAGAGGTCGGCGTCACCCCGGCCTCGTGGATCGAGACCGTGCGGGTGACGGCGGCGCGACGCCTGCTGGAAACCGGGAGCGAGCCGCCCAAGCAGGTCGCCGCGCGCTGCGGCTTTTCCGACCCCGACACCCTGCGCCGGGCCTTCGCGCGCCATGTCGGGGTCACCCCGGCCGAGTATCGCAAGCGGTTCGCCGCGTCCGCTCTGGAGTCCGCCTCATGAAAGACCGCCTGTTCCTGCTCCGCCCCGACTGGATCGACCAGGACCGGCCGTGGTTCTGCATGGCCTGCGCGGCGGTGGAAGGGTTCCTGGGCTACTATCCGGCGGTGCGCGCTCAGCTGGACATCGCCTACCTGCCCTATGAGCGCCCGCGCCGTCCGGTGGTCGACCTGCTGGGCGAGGCGCATCAGAACCTGCCGACCCTGATCCTGGCCGCGCCGTTCGAGCATCCGGACCTGCGCGACGGTGACCTGCGGGAGGCGAACGGCCTGTGGTTCGCCACCAACGAAGGCCCGATCACCCGGGTCCTGGCGGCCCGGTACGAGGTCTCGCCGCCGCATCCTTGAGGTCGCGGCGTTTCTCGGTCAGGCTTCGGTCACGGAGGCCTCGCATGAGCCTGAAGGAAATCGCCCGGTTCGCCGACCTGACCGAAGCCCAGATCGCCGCCTCGCGCCTGCGGGCCGAGGGCGTGCAGGTGCTGGTGCAGAACGAGTACTGGGGCGGGGCCGACTTCATCATGACCATCGCCATGGGCGGCTTCCGCCTCTGGGCGCCCGAGGACCAGGCGGCCGAGGCCAAGGCCCTGATCGGCGAGCTCCGAGCGGGTGCGCCGCCTCCGGAAGAGCCCGAGGACGACGAGCCGATCCCGCCCCGCCCGGCCGCGCCGGCTGTCGGGGCCGCCCGCACCGGCCTGGCCCTGGTCCTGGCGCTTCTGCTGGGTTGGGCCGGCGGGCTGCTGGTGGTCGGGCGGCGTCGACATGCCGCCGTGACGGGCGTGGTCGTCGCGCTGACCGCGATCAGCCTCCTCAGCCTCCTGGTCATCGTCTGGGCCTGGCTGAGCTATATCGCGGGCGGGACGTCGGCGCTTCGCTAGACCCTCCGTCCGGCGCGCGCGCCGATCGTCGGGGCGGAATCGCGCAAGACCGCACGAACGCGCCTTTTTAACGCACCTGTTGGGTTGATCCTTAAGGCAGAGACGCTAGGAGTACCCGCGCCCATCACCCTTGGGAAACCGGGGGACAGGCCCCATTTTCTGTCCGGCGCCGAACGTGGCGCGTCTCAAGGCGAAGATCCATGGCTCAATACGACGTCGTCATCATCGGGGGCGGCCCCGGCGGCTACAACGGCGCGATCCGCGCCGGGCAGCTGGGTCTGAAGACCGCCATCGTCGAAGGACGCGGCAAGCTGGGCGGCACCTGCCTGAACGTCGGCTGCATGCCGTCCAAGGCCCTGCTGCACGCCTCGGAGATGTTCGAAGCCGCCAGCGGCGGCGAGTTCGCCAAGCTGGGCATCGAGGTCAAGCCGAAGCTGAACCTGCCCCAGATGATGGCCCAGAAGGCCGAGAGCGTCGAAGCCCTGACCAAGGGCGTCGAGTTCCTGATGAAGAAGAACAAGGTCGACTACATCAAGGGCTGGGGCCGCATCGACGGACCCGGCAAGGTGGTCGTGAAGGCCGAGGACGGCACGGAAACCGTCCTCGAGACCAAGAACATCGTCATCGCCACCGGCTCTGAGCCCACCCCGCTGCCGGGCGTGACCATCGACAACAAGCGCATCGTCGACTCGACCGGCGCGCTGAGCCTGCCCGACGTGCCCAAGAGCCTGATCGTGGTCGGCGCCGGCGTCATCGGCCTGGAACTGGGCTCGGTCTGGAAGCGCCTGGGCGCCGAAGTGACGGTGGTCGAATATCTGGACCGCATCATCCCGGGCACCGACACCGAGGTGGCCACCGCCTTCCAGAAGATCCTGACCAAGCAGGGCTTCAAGTTCAAGCTGGGCTCGAAGATCACCGGCGCGACCGCCGGCGACAAGCAGGTCCAGGTGACTGTCGAGCCGGCCGCCGGCGGCGACGCCGAGACCCTGCAGGCCGACTACGTGTTGGTGGCCATCGGCCGTCGTCCGTTCACCCAGGGTCTGGGCCTGGAGACGGTCGGCATCGAGGTCGACAAGCGCGGCATGATCGCCAACGACCACTACAAGACCTCGGCGCCGGGCGTCTGGGTCATCGGCGACGTGACCAGCGGCCCGATGCTGGCCCACAAGGCCGAGGACGAGGCCGTGGCCTGCATGGAGTTGATCGCCGGCAAGGCCGGTCACGTGAACTACGACATCATCCCGGGCGTCATCTACACCAAGCCGGAAGTCGCCACGGTCGGTAAGACCGAGGAGGACCTCAAGGCCGCGGGCGTCGCCTACAAGGTCGGCAAGTTCCCGTTCCTGGCCAACAGCCGCGCAAAGATCAACCACGAGACCGACGGCTTCGTGAAGGTGCTGGCCGACGCCAAGACCGACCGCATCCTGGGCGCCCACGCCGTGGGTCCCAACGTCGGCGACATGATCGCCGAGATCTGCGTGGCGATGGAGTTCGGCGGCTCGTCGGAAGACGTGGCCCGCACCTGCCACCCGCACCCGACCCGCTCGGAGGCCTTCCGTCAGGCCTCGATGGCCGTCGAAGGCTGGACGATGCAAGCCTAAGGCTTCTGTCGCCGATTTAACGGGCGCTCGCGCTCGACCGAACGTAGAGTGGCGGGGTCTCGGAAACGGAGCCCCGCCATGCTTTTGTCCGCTCTGCTGCTGGCCGCCGCGGTCCAGGCCGCGCCGCCGCCCGTATCGCGCTCCGCGATGCCGCCGTTTCGGGGAAGCGTTGCTGTCTACACCGCCAAGGAAGAGGCCATGGAGGCGATCCGCAAGCAGGCGGCCTGCCGGGAGACGGGCGTGCAGCAGGTCGATCAGCCTCCGCTCGCCGTCGAGTCCAAGGTCCAGCGCCTGGGCGACCTGCCGCCCGCCAACCACACCCTGACCGTACTGCGCAGCGTCGACGGCTGCCCGGTGTCCTCGACGATCCGCTTCAACGTGGATCGTCCGGCCGGGCGTTAAGCGTCGACGCTAGGAAGGTTGTTCATCCGGAAAGCGGCTGGGAAGCCGGCGTGGGGCCGGCCAGTTCGCGCGATCCTCGACCTGTCCCAGACCGCATCCTCCTCGCCCCGGCCAAGAGGCCGGGGCGAGGAGGCGTGGGACTTCAAGCCTCCTCGCCGGGACCTACTCTCCCTCGCCGGGAACTTCCCCGCCCTCCTCGGGCGGTTCGGGCGGTTCGGGCGTGGGCGGCGGTGCGGGAGGGCCATCCGGAGCATCCGGGCCCTCGGGATCGTCTGGGTCGTCGGGTATCGCTACGCCGCCTTCGCCGGGGAAGGCCGGCAGGTCTGGATCATTGGGATCCTCGCCGGGCTGAAGGGGGGCGGGGCCTTCGCCGGGGCCGACCGGACCGGGCGCGTCCGGCTCATCCGGGTCGACGGAGCCGTCGATCGCGAGGAGAGCCGTCCGAGCCAAGGCGTCGCCGGCCGAGGCCATATCGGCGCGGACGAAAGTCTGGGAAAACGAGAGCGCCATGAGGGTCAGGCCTTCCTTGGGGAAGGGGGCGCGTCGATGGCTAGATTGTAGCACATGGACAGGCGCGCATTGCCTTGTTCGAGCGGCGGCAGGTTGTCGCCCGCGAAGCCGGGCATGAATTGGTCCAGGCCTTGCCACTCCGAATCGCTGATGTTGAGGCCGTTGTTGCTGAAATAGGTGAGCACCGTGATCCCGACCTTCAGCGGGTCGGCCGAATGTGGACGGCGAACCAGCATCTGGGCCAGCAGCGGCGTCTCGCCCTGCGCTTCCAGCGACCCGGGGTTCACGATGTACTGCCACTCGCAGGTGAGGTTGTCATCGACGCCCGACCGATTGATGATTTGAAGGTCCGACACCGTCCGGGTGGTTGAGTTGGTGATTGTCGTCGATGCGCTGACCGAACCGGTGGGGGTGTCGCCCATGAAACCGACGCTGCCGCCGACGGTCTGGCTGATCGTGTCGGTATAGCTATTGGTGGCCTGGGAGGTGTCTGGCGAACTGGCGATCAGTTCGAGACCGTCGGGCGGCCCCTGGGTGACCGGCTGAGGGCCCCACGACGTCGTGACGATCTTGTAGGGCGGCTGGTAGGGAACGGTGTAGTCGACATAGAGGCCGTAGCCGGCGATCGAGCGACCGCCTCTCGCCGCCAGAGAACTCTGGCCGTTCAATTCGATCAGGAAGTAATCGAAAGTATCGGCGCTTCCATTTTCCTGCGCAGACATCGCCCAGGTCGAGGCCGTGACGCGGTAGTTCCAGCATCCGATCTGTGAATTCCCAGGCCAGCTGTTTTCAAATTCCTGGGCTATGGATCTGACATTGGCGAATACATCTTCAGTCGATGAACCGTCAGGCATTCGGTTTCCCCCTAGTTATTGGCTTTATTGCAGCGAATAGCCGCGAAACATTTGGGAGGAGTTATTGGAAAAGATCAATCTTAAATCGTGCTAGTTCATACTGAACGGATAGGGCGTGTGGCCAGACAAACGTGAAAAAGCCCCGCCGGGGGCAAATCCGGCGGGGCTCTACGCTAAGTTCTCGGGGAGGAGACGCCCTCAATCACGCGAGGGCGGTACGCTTACTGAACCCTAGAATTCTTCCCAGTCGTCCGAGCTCGGCTGGGCCGAGCCGGCGAAGGCGGCCAGCTTGGCCTGGGCCGCGCGGACCGGGTTGGCGCCGGGGCGGCTGGTCGCGGTGGCCGGGGCGACGGACGGGCGCGGGGCCGGGCGGGTCACCTGGGTGGCCGGAGCGGCGCGGCGGCTCGTGGTGACGGCGGCGCTTGCGCCGTTCACTTGGAAGCGCCCGATCATCTGCATCAGGCCGTTGGCCTCGCCCTTCAGGGCGTGGCTGGCGGCGGTCGACTGCTCGACCATGGCGGCGTTCTGCTGAACGGTCTGGTCCATCTGGTTGACGGCGGCGTTGACCTCGTTGAGGCCGGTGGCCTGCTCGGCGCCCGAGGCGGCGATCTCGCTGACCAGGCCGTCGATCTCGCTGACCTTGCTGACGATGGCCTGCAGGGCCTCGCCGGTCTGGCCGACCATCGACACGCCTTGGCTGACCTGCTGGGTCGAGGACGAGATCAGCGTCTTGATCTCCTTGGCCGCGTCGGCCGAGCGCTGGGCCAGGGCCCGCACTTCCTGGGCCACGACCGCGAAGCCGCGGCCGGCGTCACCGGCGCGAGCCGCTTCGACGCCGGCGTTCAGGGCCAGCAGGTTGGTCTGGAAGGCGATCTCGTCGATGACGCCGATGATCTGGCTGATCGACTGCGAGGACTTCTCGATCTCGTTCATGGCGTCGACGGCGCCGCGCACCACCACGGCCGAGCGTTCGGCGTCCGAACGGGTCGAGGTGACGACGCGCGAGGCTTCGACGGCGCCGGCCGACGAGCGCTTCACCGTGGCGGTGATCTCGTCCAGGGCGGCGGCGGTTTCCTCCAGGCTGGCGGCCTGCTGCTCGCTGCGGCGCGACAGGTCGTCGGCGGCCGAGGCGATTTCGTCCGAACCCGAACCGATGCTGTTCGCGGCGTGGACGATGGTGCGCATGGCGTCTTCCATCTGGGTGATGGCGCCGTTGAAGTCGCTCTGCAGGCGCTGGTAGGCCGGCGGGAAGGCGGCGTCGACGCGATAGGTCAGGTCGCCGTCGGCCAGGCGGGTCAGGCCCGTGGCGATGTTCTCCATGACGAAGGCCTGCTCGCGGGCGGCGGCCTCGGCGGCTTCCTGGTTGCGGGCGCGTTCGGCTTCGGTCTCGGCGCTGGCGCGTTGCTGGGCGGCCTCGGCGGTGCGCAGGGCCAGGGCGTTGTCCTTGAACACCTGGACCGAGCGGGCCATGGCGCCGACCTCGTCCTTGCGCAGGGCGCCGACCACTTCGACGTCCACCGAGCCCTGGGCCAGGACTTCCATGGTGCGCGACAGGTTGTTCAGCGGAGCCGAGATCTTCGAGCGGCCGATCCACAGGGCGAAGACCATGGCGGCGGCCGAGGCGACCAGACCGAACAGGATGGTCATTATCGTGCCGGCCCTGTTCTCCTTGGCGCTCTTGGCCACCATGGCCTTGGTCTCGTCGTTGTGCTTGTTGGTGTAGGCGCTGACGTCCTTGCTGAGGCTGGCGATGTCGGGATCGATCACGCCCATCACCATCTTGGCGGCCTCGCCGGCGTTCTGAAGACCCAGGTCGGCGCCTTGGCGGGCGCTGGAATAGATGCCGTCGAGGCGGTTCTGGAAGCCGGCGACCTGCTTGGCGGCGGTCGGGTCGGCCTTCTTGAGGGCGTCCAGGTTGGCCTTGGCTTCCTTGTAGGCCAGGTCGATCTCGTCGCTGGCGGCCTTGGCCTCGGCCGAGGCGCCGTCATTGGAGACGGTGCGATAGGCCGCATAGCCGATGGCGGTGACGCGGCGATTGAAGCGCGAGCTTTCCAGTTCGGCGGGCGCGCGCTGTTCGACGAGCACCTTGGTGTCCGCCTCCGCGTCCATGGACTGCCAGGCCCCGACGCCGGTGATCGCCAGGGCGACCACGGTCAGGATGACAGCCGGCAGGGCCACCTTGGTGGAGATCTTCAGATCGTCGAACTTCATCGCTAACCCCATGTCCGGTCGTGCCCGAAAAGGGGTACGGGCTCCGGTCTTGGGGTCAGAAGCCGCCAACGCCGTAAAAACGCGGTTAACTGCCAGGCTTTGGCCGCCCGCGAGCGACGGAATGTCACAGCGGGGACCGGGCGCGCCGGCTCTGGTGTGCGCTCATAGGTGATTGCGACATCATAATTTCAACCTAATAGTGCATAGCTGGGCCGCGGCGAGGGAGCGCGCCGCCCGACGTGGGGAGGCCCCTGGGGGGAGATGCACATGACCGACGCGACCCGGCCCAACATCCTGCTGATCACCTGCGACCAGTACCGCTTTCCGCGGTTCTCCTACGGACCCGAGGCGGGCTTCGCCGAGCCGCTGAAGCGAATCCTGGGCTTTCAGCGCGAGGACGACGACCACAATCCCTACGCCAGGTTCTTCCCCGGCCTGCTGGCCCTGCGCGCGAACGCGGCGCTGCTGCGCAACCACACCATCGCCGCGAGCGCTTGCACGCCCAGCCGGGCGACGATCTATACCGGCCAGTACGGGACCAGGACCGGAGTCACCCAGACCGACGGCCTGTTCAAGAGCGGCGACTCCTACAACTTCCCCTGGCTGGCGGCGGACGGCATCCCCACCCTGGGGACCTGGATGCGCCAGGCCGGCTACACCACCCACTATTTCGGCAAGTGGCACGTCAGCAATCCGCCCGAGCACTCGCTGGACCGCTACGGCTTCGACGACTGGGAGGAGTCCTATCCCGAGCCCCACGGGGCGGCGATCAACAATCTGGGCGTCTATCGCGACGCCGGCTTCACCGACCAGGCCTGCGCCTTCATCCGCCGCAAGGCCCTGGCCCTGAACTACAACCGCGCCACCGCCGACGAGCAGGCCCAGGACCCTTACGCCAACGGACCCGATCCGACCGACATCCCGCCCTGGTTCGCGGTCGCCTCGTTCACCAACCCCCACGACATCGCCACCTATCCCGCGGTTATCGCCCAGGCCCTGCCGACCCCGGACAATTCGGGGACCCAGTCGATCTTCGGTCCGCTGACGGTGCCGTTGCAGGGCCAGAAGACGCCGCCGCCGACCGCCGGCACGCTGCAGATCGCGCTGAACGCCCTGGGCTTCCCGCAGGACTGCGCCTTGCCGTCGCCCACCCAGAACGAGTCCCTGGCCGACAAGCCCAGCTGCCAGCACGACTACGCCTACAAGGTGGGCCTGGCGCTGAACGCCAAGACCGGCTTCAACATCGTCAACGGCGCCCGCTCGCAGCTGGAGGCCCAGTTCCCCCGCCTGCCGGACAATGACGAGCGGGCCTTGGACACCGCCGCCAAGCTGGCCCTGAAGGCGGTGATCCCGTTCCAGCTGAGCGACGAGCCCGAGCGCTACGCCCTGGAGTTCCTCCAGCTCTACGCCTGGCTCCATTCGATCGTCGACACCCACGTGGCCGCCGTCCTGAAGACGCTGGAGGACACCGGCCAGGCCGACAACACCATCGTGATCTTCCTGGCCGACCACGGGGAGTACGGCGCCGCCCACGGCATGATGATCGAGAAGTGGCACACGGCCTATCAGGAGGCCCTGCACGTGCCGGTGATCGTCCGGTTCCCGCCGTCGACGAAGGTCGTCGAGGACGAGCCGGGGACGGGTCGTGGGCCGCTGGGTTGCACGCCGCGCCAGATCGACGCCCTGACCAGCCACATCGACATCCTGCCCACCGTGCTGGGCCTGGCCGGGGTGACGGCCGAGCAGCGGGCCGGGATCGCCGAGACCCTGGGCCGCCACCGCCCCGTGCCGCCCCTGCCGGGCGTCGACCTGTCGGGCCTGCTGAAGGGCCAGACCGATACGGTGATCGAGCCGGACGGCGGCCAGCGCCAGGGCGTGCTGTTCATCACCGACGACGAGATCACCGCGCCGTCGCCCTCGAACGACGATCCCGCCAACCTCAAGTGCGACAAGGAGTTCGCGGTCTACAACCGGGTGGTCGACCAGGTGAACCACGACCATCCGGGCGTGAACCTGGCCCCTGGCTCGGTGCGCCAGCCCAACCACGTGCGTTGCGTGCGGACCGCGCGCCACAAGCTCAGCCGCTATTTCGATCCGTCCGGCCAGGCGGCCCAGGAGTGGGAGATGTACGACCTGACGCTGGATCCCAACGAGGCGGTCAATCTGGTGGAGGTCAAGCGCTCGCCGCCCACCGCGCGGGCCGACCTGCCGTCGCCGTTCGTGGCGCGCGAGGTGCAGGCCGAGGCGGACAGGCTGGCGGCGTTGCTGGCGGCGCTGGAGGCGCGGGACCTGTAGGAACGGGGACATGCACTCGTGCGTGTCCCCACTCTGGCAATGCCGTTCGCGAGATAGGCGCCAGCACCGCGCTCGAGGCTGGGGACACGCACGAGTGCCTGCCCCCGATCGTTGTCACGCCCGCGGATGGGCCTTGCCGTAGGCCGCCAGCAGGCCCGCCGCGTCCACCTGGGTATAGCGTTGGGTGGTCGACAGCGAGGCGTGGCCCAGCAGGTCCTGGATCGAACGCAGGTCCGCGCCCGCCCCCAGCAGGTGGGTGGCGAACGAGTGGCGCAGGGCGTGCGGCGTGGCGCGGTCCGACAGGCCCAGGCGGCCGCGCAGGTTCTGCATCGTCGCCTGGACGTGGCGCGGCGACAGCGGCCCGCCGCGCTTGGCGCGGAACAGCGGATCGTCGGGTCCGAGAGCGAAGGGCAGGGCCGCCAGATAGGCGTCGATCCGCTCACGGACGATGTCGAGCACCGGCACGATCCGGGTCTTGCCGCCCTTGCCGGTGATCCGCAGGGTGTCGGCCAGGGGCGCGTCGCGGTGGGTCAGGGACAGGCCCTCGGAGATCCGCAGGCCGCAGCCCCACAGGAGGGTCAGCACCGCCTCGTCGCGGGCCACCTCCCAGTCCTCGCGGTCGGGATCCATCGACAGCTCGGCGATCAGGCCGTGAGCCTGGTCCTCGGACACCGGACGCGGGGCGCCGACCTTGATGCGTGGCCCGCGCACCAGGCCGATGGCGGCGTTGGGCGTGTCCAGCCGGTGGTCGAGATAGCGGTGGAAGGCGCGGATCGACGACAGGCTCTGCGACAGCGAGCGGGGGGAGAGGCCGTCGTCAGCCTTCGAAGAGGATGGGGCCGTTGAAGACGAGGGCTCGCGGCGGAAGGCCAGGTAGGCGCGCAACTCAGCGGCGGTGATCGTCCCCATGTCGGCGACCGAGGACGGCTCGCCGCGATGGCGCTCCAGGAAGTTAAGATAGGCCAGGACGTTGTCGCCATAGGCCCGCACGGTGCGCGGCGAGGCGCGCCGCTCGTTGGCCAGATGGTCCAGCCAGGCGGTCAGGGCCTGGCGGGCGCCGGTCACAGGATCGGCCAACGCTCGGCCGTGCGCTCGACGACTCGGGCCAGGAAGGCCACCAGGTCCGTGCCCATGTCGGCCGTGAAGCCCTCGGGGTCTGCCGAGCCGAAGGCCAGCAGGCCCTGGCGCGAAGGCTCCCACAGGGCCATGCGGACGATGGCCATGCTCTTGATCTCTTCGATGCGCTCGCCGAACAGGCCCAGCGCGGGGGCGTGGAAGCCCATGCGGGCCACGCCGTGGTCGCCCATGGTCATGTCGATCTGGCCGGCGATCAGGCCGTGCCAGCCGGCGGGCACCCGGCCCGGGCCTTCCAGCACGACGACGCCGGCCGCCAGGCCGAAGCGCAGGATGGCCATCTCGTCGACCCGGCGGGCCAGGTCGGAATGGTTGCGGGCGTCCAGCAGGTCGATGACCGCGGCGTGGGTCTGGGCCTGGGCCGAGAAGTTGGCGCGGGCGGTGGCCTCGATCCGGCGGCGGACCAGGGCCTCGCGCTCGTGGGCGGCCGAGATCCGGGCCAGGGCGGCGGGTCCGAAGTCGACGATGTTGCTGGCGTCGGGACGCAGGCCCAGGTCGCTGAGCAGGTCGGGATCGCTGTGCAGGAAGTCGGGCTCGGCCAGCAGGAAGTCGCGGACCAGCGCGGGATCGACCGTCAGGGGCAGCCTGGCTTGCGTCGCGTCGGTCATGGCTGGTCCTACTCCGTTCGCACTTCGTCCCCATATGTTCACGTCGGGGACGAGACCGATGAAGCCCCAAGTCGGTTAACAGCGGCTTGATGGCGCGGCGACGGCTCCTCTCGACCTGGGGATGTTTCCGAGGCAGAACCCAAGTCCCTTCATGTCTGGTCCCATGCCCCGCATAGCCTCCGTCCTGCTGCCCATGCCGTTGCCCGAGGCGTTCGACTACGCCGAGCCGGAAGGCCTGGGGTTGGAGGTCGGCGACCACGTGACCGTGCCGCTGGGTCCGCGCGTGATTCGCGGCGTGGTCACCGCCCTGCGCGACGGGACCGGCGGCAACCGGCCGCTGAAGCCGGTGCTGGAGCGGGTGGACGATCCGCCGCTGCCGCCGGGCGTCCTGACGTTCGTGGAGTGGGCGGCGCGCTATTCGGTCGACATTCCCGGCTGGCCCCTGGCCATGGCCCTGCGCGGCCTGCGCCATCCGGCCGCCAAGCCCGACAAGGCCCTGGCCCTGACCGGCGCCCAACCGGCCAAGATGACGCCCGCGCGCCTGAAGGTTCTGGCGGCCGCCGAGCGAGGGCCGCTGGCCTCGGGCGCCCTGGCGGCCGCCGCCGGCGTCTCGGCGGGCGTCGTGAAGGGCTTGGTCGACGAGGGCGTGCTGGCCGTCACCTGGCTGGAGCCGGACACCAGCTTCCCGCAGCCCGACCTGTCGCTGCCGCCGCAGACCCTCAATCCCAGCCAGCAGGCCTCGGCCGACGTGCTGGCCCAGATGCTCGGCGCCGGCGGCTTCCAGGCGGCCCTGCTGGACGGGGTGACCGGCTCGGGCAAGACCGAGGTCTATCTGGAGGCCGTGGCCGCCGCCCTGGCCGCCGATCCCGACAATCAGGTGCTGATCCTGCTGCCCGAGATCGCCCTGACCCAGGCGGTGATCGCCCGTTTCGAGAGCCGGTTCGGCGCGGCCCCGGTCGAGTGGCATTCGGGCGTCTCGCCGCCCCGCCGCCGCCGGGCCTGGGAGGGCGTGGCCACCGGCAAGGCGCGGATCGTGGTCGGGGCCCGCTCGGCCCTGTTCCTGCCGTTCCGCAAGCTGCGGCTGGTGGTGGTCGACGAGGAGCACGACGGCTCGTTCAAGCAGGAAGAGGGCTTCATCTACCAGGCCCGCGACCTGGCCGTCGCCCGCGCCAAGATCGAGGGGGCGCTGGTGGTGCTGGCCTCGGCCACCCCGTCGCTGGAAAGCCTGTGGAACGCCCAGCAGGGCCGCTATCGCTGGCTGCGGCTCAGCGCCCGCCACGGCGCCGCGCAACTGCCCGACATCGCCCTGATCGACATGCGCGAGACCCCGCCGGAGCCCGGCCGCTGGCTGTCGCCGCCGCTGGTCAAGGCGGTGTCGGTCGCTCTGTCGCGAGGGGAGCAAAGCCTGCTGTTCCTGAACCGCCGGGGCTATGCGCCGCTGGTGCTGTGCAAGGCCTGCGGCGAGAAGATGAAGTCGCCCGACACCGACAGCTGGCTGGTCGAGCATCGCTACACCGGCCGCCTGGTCTGCCACCTGACCGGCTTCTCGATGAAGAAGCCGGACGCCTGCCCGCACTGCGGGGCCAAGGACAGCCTGACCTCGATCGGCCCCGGCGTGGAGCGGGTCGAGGAGGAGGCGCGCCACCTGTTCCCCGACGCCCGGGTGGCGGTGTTCTCGTCCGACACGGTGTTCGACGCGGCCGGGGCGCGGGCCCTGGTCGACAGCATGGCGGCCGGCGAGATCGACATCCTGGTGGCCACCCAGGCCGCCGCCAAGGGCCACAACTTCCCCAACCTGACCCTGGTGGGGGTGGTGGACGCGGACCTGTCCCTGCGCGGCGGCGATCTGCGGGCCGGCGAGCGGACGTTCCAGCTGCTGGCCCAGGCGGCGGGGCGGGCCGGGCGGCACGAGAAGCCGGGCCGGGCCCTGCTCCAGACCTATTCGCCCGAGCACGGCGTGCTGCAGGCCCTGAAGGCCCAGGACCGCGACGCCTTCGTGGAAGCCGAGATGGCCATGCGCCAGGAGGCCGGCCTGCCGCCGTTCGGACGTCTGGCGGCGGTGATCGCCACCGGTCCCGATCCGGTGGCCCTGGAGGCCTACTGCAACGCCCTGGCGGCCGCGACGCCCAACGCGGAGGGTGTCGAGGTCTTCGGCCCCGCCGACGCGCCGCTGGCCTTGGTGCGGGGGCGGCGGAGGAAGCGGTTCCTGGTGCGGGCGGATCGGTCGGTGGACCTGCAGGGCTTCCTGGCGGCGTGGCGGGCGCGGGCCAAGGTCCCGAACTCGGTGCGGGTGGTGTTCGACGTGGATCCGTACAGCTTCCTGTAGGGCGCGGATAAGGCCCCAATCGCGCGCTGGGCTCTTAAACCGGCTCCTTCTCCAGCACCGGTTCCGGGCCCGGCTGCCGGCTGCGCAGCGGCAGTTCCGGGATCATGAAGATCACCACCAGCCCCGCCACGATCACGACCAGGCCGGCGGCGAACACGCCGGTGATGGCGTGGGTCAGGGCCTGGGCCAGGACCGGATCGGCGTGACGGGCCGCGCCCTGGGCGGTGGCCTTCAGGGCCAGGCCTTGCAGGGAGCCCAGGTCGAAGCCCTGGCCCTCGGCGCCCAGGCGGTGGGTCAGCAGGGCGCCGAACAGCGCGACCCCGATCGTCGAGCCGATCTGGCGGAAGAACTGGTTGGAGCTGGTGGCCACCCCGATGTCGCGCACCTCGACGGCGTTCTGGGTGGCGATGTTGAACATGCTCTGGCCCGGTCCCAGGCCCAGGCCGACGATGGCCATCCGCCAGCACAGGTCGGGCAGGGTGGTGTGGGCGGTCACCTGGGTCAACAGCCCGATCCCGACCAGCAGCAGCACCGCTCCGCCGATCATCAGTGGCTTGTAGCGGCCGGTCTTGCTGACCAGCTGGCCGGCGGCGGTCGAGGCGACGATCAGCCCGCCCATCAGCGGCAGGATGGCCAGGCCGCTGGTCGTGGCGTCCACCCCCAGGCCCAGCTGCATGTAGAGCGGCAGGTAGGTCACCACGCCCAGGAAGGCCATGGAGATCAGGAAGCCGGCCAGATTGGCGGTGGCGAACACCCGGTTGCCGAACAGCCGCAGCGGCACCAGCGGGTTGCTGACCCGGGTCTGGGCATAGAGGAACAGGGCCAGCGCCACGGCCGCGAAGGCGAACAGGCCCAGGCTCTGGGGCGAGCTCCAGGCGAAGTCGTGGCCGCCCTGGCTGAGCGCCAGCAGAAGCGGCACGAAGGCGGCGATCAGCAGGATCGCGCCCAGATAGTCGACCGCGCCCGAGCGCCGGTGCTCCAGCGGCGGCATCTTCACCAGGATCATGAACAGGGACAGCAGCGACAGCGGCAGGTTGACGTAGAACACCCAGCGCCAGCCGGCGATCACGTGGCCGCCCAGGTGCACCGTCCCGTGGTCGGTGAAATAGCCGCCGATCAGCGGGCCCAGCACGCTGGCCAGGCCGAACACCGAACCGAAGATGCCGGCGAACTTGCCCCGCTCGCGCGGCGGATAGAGGTCGGCGATGATCGCGAAGGCGGTGGTGAACAGGGCGCCGCCGCCGATCCCCTGCAGGGCGCGGAAGACGATCAGCTGGACCATGCCGCTCATGCCCAGCACCGGTCCGAACTCGCCGGACAGGCCCGACAGCCACGAGCCGGCCAGGAAGATGGCGATGCCGGCCAGCAGCACGGGCTTGCGCCCGTAGATGTCGCCCAGCTTGCCCCAGATCGGCACCATCACCGTCGAGGTCAGCAGATAGGCGGTGGTCACCCACGAATAGAGGGTCAGGCCGTTCAACTCGGCGATGATCCGCGGCATGGCCGTGGAGACCACCGTCTGGTCCAGGGCGCTGAGCAGGAAGACGATCATCAGCCCGGCCAGGGTCATCCGGCGCTCGGTGTCGGTGAAGGTCTGGGTGGTCATGCTGTCCCCACGTACGTCCCTGGGGCCGCTTCATGCGGGCGGCCCGCGCGGTTCGCAAGCGGGAAAGGTTCTCCCCCTGTGGGAGAGGTGTCGGCGAAGCCGGCGGAGGGGGGCGTGG
Source organism: Caulobacter sp. 05L422 (assembly GCF_056397765.1). NCBI lineage: Bacteria > Pseudomonadati > Pseudomonadota > Alphaproteobacteria > Caulobacterales > Caulobacteraceae > Caulobacter > Caulobacter sp. 05L422. The sequence continues at coordinate 150,376 of NZ_JBFTOB010000003.1, forward strand.
TCTGCGGACAGCCGCCGCCAGGATCGACGATCCCAAAAACTCCCCCCACCGATCGCTACGCGATCGCCTCCCCACAGGGGGGGAGGGTCGTCGAGGTTGGGGACAGGCGCATGCGCCTGTCCCCGTCCCAGGCTAGTGCTTTTTGCCCCCGCCCTTGCGGCGCGACAGCATGTTCAGGCTCTCGACGCCGGCCGAGAAGGCCATGGCGGCGTAGATGTAGCCCTTGGGCACGTGCACCCCGAAGCCCTCGGCGATCAGCACCGCGCCGATCATCAGCAGGAAACCCAGGGCCAGCATGACGACCGTCGGGTTGTTGTTGATGAAGTTGCCCAGCGGGTCGGCGGCCAGCAGCATCACGGTCACCGCCACGATCACCGCGATGATCATGATCGGCAGGTGATCGGTCATGCCCACCGCGGTCAGGATCGAGTCGATCGAGAACACGATGTCCAGCAGGATGATCTGGAAGATCGCCCCGCCGACGTTGGAGATCGCCGCCGTCTTGACGTCCGGGGCGGACTCGTCGGCGTCGGGATCCATGCTGTGGTGGATTTCCTTGGTGGCCTTCCAGATCAGGAACAGGCCGCCGGCGATCAGGATCAGGTCACGCCAGGAGAAGGCCGTCTCGAAGGTCGGTTCGCCGTGAGAGAGCGGACCGGCCAGGCCCAGGTCGAACACCGGGGCGGTCAGGCCCACGATGAAGGCGATGGTCGAAAGCAGGACCAGTCGCATGATCAAGGCCAACGAAATGCCGATCCGACGCACCCTCTGTCGATGTTCGGGCGGCAGCTTGTTGGAGAGGATTGAGATGAACACCAGGTTGTCGATGCCAAGCACGACTTCCATGACGATCAGCGTGACCAGGGCGGCCCAGGCGGCTGGGCTCGCGGCGAGGTGAAGGAGTTCGTTCATCGTACCGATCTAAATTCCGGTTCGGAAAACGCGCCATCGCCTCCCCCTCAAGAGGCGCCGTCCATGCAAGGAACGCGACGGAAGCCCCCAGGCTTCGCCGAACCGAGAGTCGACATGATGCCAGACGCCGCCAATATCAAGCCCCTGACGGCCCTTCGGTTCTTCGCCGCCTTCTGGGTGGTGATGTACCACTATTGGCCGAACCTCTCGGCGGCGGTCCCGCCGGCGATGATCGGCAAGGGCTATCTTGGGGTCGAGGCGTTCTTCACCCTGTCGGGCTTCATCCTCTGCCACGTCTATCTGCAGGGCGTCGGGAACGGGCGGTTCCGCTACGGCGACTTCTTGTGGAACCGGCTGGCGCGGGTCTATCCGCTGCACCTGGTGACCCTGGCGGGCGTGGGCCTGATGGCCGCCGCGGCGGGCGTGGCCGGCATCGCCGTCGACCACAACATGCTGGCCTGGAGCGCCCTGCCGGCCAATCTGTTGCTGGTCCAGGCCTGGGGCTTCGCGCCGGTCTCGGGCTGGAACCATCCCTCGTGGTCGATCTCGGCCGAGTGGTTCGCCTATCTCAGCTTCCCGACCTTCGCCTGGGCCGCCTGGCGGCTGCGCGAGCGGCCGCGCCTGGCCGTCGGCCTGGCCCTGGCCTTGATCGCTGTCCTCTATCCGCTGTTCCAGAAGCTGGCGGGCTTTTCGCTGACCGAGGCGACGATCCGCTGGGGCTTCCTGCGGATCGTGCCGTGCTTCGCCTACGGCTGCGCCCTGCACGCCCTGTGGCGCTCGGGCGCGGTCACCGGCCGCTTCTCGGGCCTGGGCGCCTGCCTGGCGGGCGCCGCGGTGCTGCTAGCTGTGCAGTTCGGTGCCCCCGATCAAGTGATTGTCATGACCCTGGGCGGGCTGATCGTCATGCTGGCGGCGATGGCCGCGACCGGGTCGCGCGTCGCGACTCAGGCCCCGCTCGTGTATCTGGGCGAGATCAGCTACTCGACCTACATGATCTGCATCCCGTGGAAGATCCTGGCGGTCAATGCAGCGCTCAAGGTTCTGAAAATCGATGGAGATCAGCTGCCGCTCTATGCTTGGCTGTTGGTTGTCGCCGCGCTGGTTCCGCTGTCGGCGCTGTCCTATCACATCATCGAAAAGCCGGCGCGGGAGCACATGAAAGCTTGGGCGAAAGAGCGGAAACAGCGACGCCCTGCCACAGCTGAAGCCGGATAAACAGACTTTTCATATTTCCCTGCGAGGGTTATCCCTTAACCCTAGTGACGCGGGGAGTACCCACAGCATGACGAAACGGACGAGAGCCCTATGGGGTTCCCTGGCCGCTGCCGCCATGATCAGCCTTGTGCCGATGTCCGGCGCGGTCGCTGACGGGTATTGGCAGTGCGTCCCGTTCGCGCGTCTGATGTCGGGAATCCAGATCTTCGGCGACGCCCGCACCTGGTGGAGCCAGGCGATCGGCAAGTACGATACGGGCTTCGTGCCCCGCGCCGGCGCGGTGCTCTGCTTCAAGCCCACCGCCCGCATGAACCTCGGCCACGTCGCCTTCGTCAGCCAGGTGCTGACCGACCGCGTGATCCAGGTGACCCACGCCAACTGGTCGATCATCGACGGCGGCCGCGGCCAGGTCGAGAAGGACGTCACCGTCGTCGACGTCTCGCCGGCCGGCGACTGGAGCGAAGTGAAGGTCTGGTACGACCCGATCCGCGACCTGGGCACCACGGTCTATCCGACCCACGGCTTCATCTATCAGAACAACCAGGCGGTCACGATCGCCGCCGCGACCAGCAAGCTGGCCCTGGCCCAGAACGCCGCGGTCTCGCTGGCCAAGTCCGCCGCCAACCAGGTCGCCGCCTCGGTCCGCGCCAGCTCGCCGCTGGACATGATCAACCAGGCCGCCGACTCGACCGACCGCATCGCGGCCCTGATCGCCCAGTCGCAGTCCTCCACGCCGCCGCAAGACGCCGAAAAGCCGCAAGCCCCGCGTTGACGGCGTGCGCGCTCTGGGCCATGCCCGGCGTGTGAACAAGGCTGACTCCACATGCTGAGGGTGCTGCGCCATGGCGCGCCGGGTTTCGAGCCCGGCGGCTTGACGCCCGACTGGGTGTTGCCCGCCGACGCGGTGTGGATCGAGCTGGTCAGCCCGACCCGGGCCGAGGAAGTGGCGGTCGAGAAATCGATCGGCCTGCTGCTTCCCACCCGCGAGGAGATGGCCGAGATCGAGGCCTCCTCGCGCCTCTACCAGGAAGACGGCGGCACGTTCATGACCGCCACGGTGCTGGTCAACGCCGACGGCGACCTGCCCACGGCCGCACCGGTGACCTTCGTGCTGACCGGCGACCGGCTGGTCACCATCCGCTATGTCGAGCCCAAGTCGTTCGCGGCCTTCGCCGCCCAGGCCGAGCGCCAGCCCAGTCTGTGCCCCGGCGGCGCCCAKACGTTCCTGGGGCTGCTGGACGCGGTGATCGACCGCACGGCCGACATCCTCGAGCGCACCGCCGCCGAGGTCGAGGGCCAGTCGAGGGTGATCTTCAGCCGCCCGCGCGGGGCGGCGTTCGAGGCGATCCTCAACCGCCTGGGCCGCGCCCAGATCGTCAATTCCAAGGCCCGCGACAGCCTGGTCAGCCTGGCCCGTCTGCTCAGCTTCGCCTCGCTGGCCGGCCAGTTCGAGGGCGACAAGGAACTGCGCGACCACCTCAAGTCGCTGCAGCGCGACGTCCAGTCGATCACCGACCATTCGGGCTACCTGTCGGGCAACATCACCTTCCTGCTCGACGCGGCTCTGGGCCTGATCAACATCGAGCAGAACGCCATCTTCAAGATCTTCTCCGTGTTCTCGGTGATGTTCCTGCCGCCCACCCTGGTGGCGGGGATCTACGGCATGAACTTCGCGCACATGCCCGAGCTCAACTGGCTGCACGGCTACCCGTTCGCCCTGGTTTTGATGGTCATCGCCGCGGCCGGGCCGCTGCTATGGTTCAAAAGACGCGGATGGCTTTGACTTTTCGAGATAAATCGAACGTTTCCTTAAAGATGGCGTGACACGGTTCGGCGAAAAGAGCCCTCGCATGTCCGCCGCCCCCTCAACTCCGCAGGCCGCTCGGCAGAGCCTGATCCGTTCGCTTCCGCCCAAGGCGCTGAAGGCCGCGATCGAGGCCCATGGGCGCTATCTGAAGGGGCTGCCGGCCGGGGCCCGCGCCAATCTCTCCTATGTCGATCTCGACAACGTCAACCTGGAGGGGGTCGACCTTTCCGAGGCCGACATGACCGGGGTTCGCCTGGCCGGCGCGCTGCTTTCGCGCGCCATCCTGGCGCGGGCCACCCTGTACGGGGCCGACCTGCGCGACGCCGACCTGCGCGAGGCCAACCTCTCGCGCTCCGACCTGCGCGGCGTCTGCCTGCGCGGGGCCAATCTCAGCGGCGCCGACCTTTCCGGTTGCGACCTGCGCGAGGGCGTCACCGCCACCCAGGACAACGCCGAGGGCTTCAAGATCCTGCATCACCGCGCCCGGCGCGGCGAGCTGGACCACGCCGTGACCCGCGGGGCCCGGCTGGACGGCGCCCAGCTGGGCGACGCCTTCGCCCGGGTCGCCGACCTGACCGACGCGGACCTGGCCGGGGTCAGCCTGCAGGGCGCGCGGTTGAACAAGGCGACCCTGAACGGCGCCAATCTCTCCAAGGCCAATCTCTACAACGCCGACCTCAGCGGGGCCTCGCTGCGCCGCGCGGTGCTAACCGGCGCCGATTTGGCCGGGACCACCTTCGACGGCGCCGACCTGACGCAGGTGCTGCGCGCCCCGCCGCCGATCATCTATGTCGACGACGCGCCGCTGCACGAGATCCTCGAGGCGCACGAGCTGTTCGTGACCAGCGACGGCCGGGACGGCGCGCCGGCCAAGATCCCGATGGTCGACTTCCGGCCGCTCAAGCGCCTGAAGGGCCGCCGCCTGGCCGGCCTGTCGGCGCCGGGCGCGATCTTCTTCGGCATGAACCTGGAGAAGGTCGAGCTGCAGGGCGCCAACCTGTCTGAGGCTGATCTGCGCGGGGTCAATCTGCGCGGCGCCGACCTGCGCGGCGCGCGCCTCGTCGGCGCTCAGCTGTCGCGGGCCGATCTCTCCGGCGCCAAGCTGGGACCGCTGACCATCGTCCAGGGCCGGGTTCTGCGCACCGATCTCAGCCGCGCTGTGCTGCGCGGCGCTGATCTCAGCAAGGCCGACGCCCGCCGCGTCCGCCTGATCGACGCCGACCTGACCCGCTGCAAGCTGGACGGCTGCGACCTGACCAGCGCCGAGCTTCCGGACGCGATCGAGGCCTAACCGCCGCGCCGTCACGGCACCGGCGTTCGCTCCCATCGTAGCCGAGGCCCCCGATGTCGTCGGCCGAACTGACGCGACGTCTGGCGGGGGGCCTAGCGAGGACGGAGGTGCGTTCGTTTGTCGGAAACCCGACGATCAATCTATTTACTTGCGAGTATGTCGCACTATGCTGCCTCAGGTAGATTTCTAGGGATCGCCCTCAGAGCGGTCCGTCTAGATCCGCATTAGGGGTGGAGGGGGCTATGGCGGCTGACGAGGCGGGAACCTCGGCGTTCGAGCAATCGCAAATCCTGATGGAGGAATTCGGCTCGGAGGCGAACTTCAACGCCCTGATGGCCGACGAGGCCAAGGCGCTGACCACGCCCGAAGGCATCGAGGAATTCCTGAAGAGCAAGCTGGAAGAGCTGGCCCGGGCCGGCGGCGGCGCGGCCCTGAAATGGGTGTCCGCCTCGCTGCTCAGGGTTCTCGGCCGGGGCGGCGGCGGCTCCGAACTGGAACAGATCAAGGCCATGCTGAACACGATCCTGGCGCAGCAGAAGCTGATCCTGGGCAAGCTGGCGGACCTGCTGTTCGAGGTGAAGTTCCAGCACCTGATCACCCGCGGCTATCCCTCGGTCCAGCAGATCGACAACCTCCAAACGCAGCTCGGGCATCTGTCGAACGTCGTGAACCCGGACGAGCGCAACCGCAGGGCGGCGGAGCTGAGGGCGGCGATCACCGACGTCAACGGCGGCACCACGGCCAGCCTGAAGGTCATCAGCGACGTCCTACTCGGCAAGGACCCCATGGGGGTCAGCGATCCGCTGATCCGCCTGTTCACCTCGCGCTGGCAACCGATCTTCCTCGGCCGGCAACTCGCGCCCGACACGCCGCTCAGCACCTACTGGCGCCGGCTGGACGAGTGGCTGCACGGGTTGTTCGTGGTCCAGTACATCGGCATGTCCCAACTGGCCAACGCCCGCGTCGCCGCCGGCGATTTCGAGACCCTGAAGCAGGAGATCGCCGACACCACCAAGAGCATGGCGCTGCAGCGGGCCATGCTGAACGAGGCGATCCCGCAATGGACCCGGACCCTGCCAGCCTCCCTGACGGAGGGACGTCGGTACCTCGTGCGCGGTCCCCACATGCATGCGGGCCGATGGGACATCTCCCGTGTCCTGTACGGCGGTCGCGGGCTGGGATTCGTGGACCCCGAGACGCGCAGGCACTTCCCCCGGGAAGCCCCGAACGCGGAGATATGGCTGTTCCAGAAGCGCAACCCCAACGGCGGCCCCAACGCGCCCAACGCCCCCAACGACTGCTTCTTCCTGCGCCAGGTGCCACGGGATCGGTTCGTCGCCGTCGACAGAGGCAAGGTGGACCTCCGGCCGTACGCCGCATTGCTGCGGCTGGTGATGGCCCCGACAAACGGGCGACAGGGGTGGGGCTCCGAGCCCTTCGTGCCGGCGCTCGGGCTCGTCGGAGCCTCCGAGTACCTGTACTGGCAACGCAAGGACGACAAGATCGCCCCCGTCCTGGCCGGCGGGCTGGATCGGGCCGCCATCATCCAGATCGTTCCCGCGCCTTAGGCCGCCGGCTGCAGATCCTTCTCCCGCAAGGGCGAGGGGGCCGGATCGCTCACATCCGCTTCTTCAGCGGCACGAGGTCCGGATAGACCGGTTCGCGGTTCTGGGCCTTGGCCTGGAAGGCCTCCATCATGTGGGGCGGCGAGAACATGCCGGTCTGCCAGGTGGCGATGTAGTCCAGCCCGTCCTTGATCGTGTGGTCGCGGGCGTAGTTGATCATCACCTTGCTGCCGGCCACGGCCAGGGGCGACTTGCTGGCGATCTCGCGGGCGGTGGCCAGGGCGTGGGCGACGACCTCCTCGTGGGTGGCGAACACCTCGTTGACCAGGCCGATCTCGCGGGCCCGGGCGGCGGGCAGGCGACGGCCGGTGTAGGCCAGCTCGCGCACCCAGCCCTCGGGGATCAGCTTGCACAGGCGCGGGAAGGTGCCGACGTCGGCGGTCATGCCGATGTTGATCTCGTGGATCGTGAAGAAGGCGTCGGCGCTGGCGTAGCGGATGTCGCAGGCGCTGATGAAGTCCACCGCCCCGCCGATGCAGCCGCCCTGGATGGCGGCGATCACCGGCATGCGGGCCTCGTCCAGGCAGCTGAACGTGTCCTGCAGGTGATGGACGTGGCGGCGGAAGCTCTCGGCCGCCACGAAGCGGTCGGCGGGGTCGCCGCCGGTCACGCCCTCGCCGTCGGTGAACACCGACAGGTCCATGCCGGCGCAGAAATGCTTGCCGGTCGAGGAGATGACGATGCAGCGGGCGCGGGCGTTGTCGTCGATGTCGCGGACGATGGCCGGCAGCTCGTTCCAGAACGCCCGGGTCATGGTGTTGAGCGCTTCGGGACGTTTCAGGCGCAGATGCGCCACGCCTGTCTCGATCTCGACATCGAAGCAGCTATAGTCTGGCTTGGCCTGCACGTTCCATTCTCCCTTATCGTTGATCACTTGTATCATGGGGACGTCAGGCGCCAACGGGCCTTCCTTCGAAGGTCCGAAGTCTTGCAGAGGAGACCTTCCCCCATGGTCAAGCATTCGATCGCCACCACCCTGTCCGTCGGCGCCGTCCTCGCCTCGCTGGTCGCCGCGCCGATGCCGGCGATGGCCCAGTCAAAGGGGATCGGCGGGCTGTTCGCCTGCGAGGGTTCGGGCAAGAAGCAGGAAGGCGGAGCCCTGATCGGGGCCGGCGTCGGCGCCCTGGTCGGCCGCGCCGTCAGCAAGAACGAGAAGACCCTGGGCACCGTGCTGGGCGCGGCGGCCGGCGCGGCGGCGGGGGCCTATATCGGCTGCCGCATGCAGTCGACCGACCAGGCCATGGCCCAGCAGGCCACCAAGAAGGCGCTGGACAACGGCCAGTCGGAGACCTGGAGCAATTCGCGCACCGGCGCCTCGGGCCGCATCGACGTGGTGTCGTCGTCCTACGGTCCGCCGCTCAGCGGCGACGGCCTGCGCTTCGAGCGCGGCGTGACGGTGCTGCGCAGCTACGACGCCGTCGGCGGCGACTACACAGCCCGCTCGACCGCCAACCTGCGCTCGGGTCCGTCGACCAGCGGCAAGGTGGTGGGCAAGCTGTCGGCCGGCGAGCGCGTCGAGGTGCTGGGCGGCGCGCCGAACAGCAACTGGCTGCTGGTGGGCCGCAACGGCTACGGCGTCGGCTACGTCTCGTCCTCGCTGCTGAACCAGAGCGGTTACGGCCCGGCCCCCAGCTGCCGGGTCATCAACGCCTCGATCCGCACCCAGGGCGCCAACCCGACCACCGAGCGCTACAGCGCCTGCAAGGACACCAAGGGCGAGTGGCAGCTGACGGCGGCTTGATGACGGCCTGAGCGCAAGAGCACTTGCCCCCACCTGACGGCTTCGCCGTCTGTCCGCCCCCATAGGGGGCGGAGGAGTGGAACGCGGCGCGCCTCTTCCCCCTCTGGGGGAAGACGGTCGCGAAGCGGCCCGTAGGGGGCAAGTGTTCGCCGCTCAGACCTCTACAGATCCACCACCTCGCACTTCAGCCGGGCCCGGATCTCATCCGCCACGATCGCCCGGTGGCAGCACCGCGCCTCGGCCTCGTAGCAGAGCAGGGCGATGCGTCTCTCGCTCGCCAGGGCGGTCGCCTCGCCCAGCGCCACCTGTGCCGCCGGCTCGGCCAGGTGAGCGTGGAAGATTTCCCGCATCTCGTCGGTCCGCCCCCGCCGCGCCGCTTCGCGGCCCGCCTTGGGCGTGCCCAGCGGCCGCAGGTGGACATAGTCGATCCCCTCGGCCCGCAGACTGTTTCCCAGCATGGTCTTGGAGAAGCCCGGCCGGCGCGAGGCGGCCACGGCGCGGACGTCGACCACCGTCTCGACGCCGGCGGCCTTCAGCCGGCCGATCATGCCGTCCAGCGTGTCGGTCTCGTAGCCGATGGTGGCCAGGGGGCCAGGGGACGGGCTTGTGGGCGGTTTCATGGTTCCCTCCATGGACGACGTAACGCCGCGCGCCTACCTTAGGGACCAGTGGCCGCAACAGGAGCATCTCGCCATGGACGCGGCCGTCTTCCGTGAGCCTCGCCGACGCTTCATCCCGATCGCCAGCCGCGCCGGGGCCGGCGAGATGGCGGTGCTGGAGTTCGGACCCAACGACCGGCCGGTCGACGTGGTCTTCGTCCACGCCAACGGCTTCAACGGCCAGACCTATCGCGCCCTGCTGGCCCCTCTGTCGGCCGGTCTGCGGGTGCTGGCGGTCGACCAGCGCGGTCACGGCTCCAGCCGCCTGGCGGCCAATCCCGAGCACCGTCGCAGCTGGCTGGACCTGCGCGACGACCTTCTGGCCCTGCTGACCGCCCTGGACCAGGCCCAGCCGGTGGTGCTGGCCGGCCACTCGATGGGCGGCACGGTCAGCCTGCTGGCCGCCGCCGCCGCCCCCGACGCCGTGCGCGGCCTGGTGCTGCTGGACCCGGTGATCATGCCGCGGATCATGGCCTTCTACGCCCACATGCCGTGGACCTCCGGCGCGTTGTGGAAGCACCTGCCGCTGGTGCAGGGCGCGCTGCGCCGCCGCGCCGTGTTCGACAATCGCGAGGCCGCCTTCACCGCCTATCGCGGGCGCGGGGCGTTTCGGACCTGGCCCGAGACGATGCTGGCCGACTATGTCGGCGGCGGCTTCAAGGATCGCGGCGACGGCAAGGTCGAGCTGGCCTGCGCCCCGGCCTGGGAGGCCTCCAACTACAGCGCCCAGGCCCACGATCCCTGGCGGGCCATGGGCCGCATCCGCTGCCCGGCGCGCATCCTCAAGGCCGAGAAGGGCTCGACCGCCCATGTCGGCGACGGCGCGGGCCTGATGCGCCGCCATCCATCGATCCGTGTCGAGACGGTGGCCGGCGCCAGCCACTTCCTGCCCATGGAGCGTCCGGACCTGGCGCGCGAGGCGATCTTCGAGATGGCGACGGCCTAGGCGGCATGGCGCGGACGTTCGAGCAGGTGGCGGCGCGCTACGCCACCCATCCGGAACTGGCCGGGGTGGCGCTGGCGGATCCCAACACCGTCGGCTCGGCCAAGGACGCCCTGCTGCACTTGGCGGCGCGCCTGGGGCAGGCGGAGGATGTCCGCGACCTCGTCCGCCTGGGCGGGCGGATCGACCTGCCAGGAGATCGCGGTTTCACGCCCCTGCACTACGCGGCGGCGGCAGGGCACGCGTCGGTGGTCGCGGCGCTGTTGGAGTTGGGCGCGAACCTGGACGCCAAGAACGAGTGGGACCAGACCGCGCTGGAGGTGGCGATGCTGGCGGACCAGGTGCATCTGTTCGAGCTGCTTTGACCCCTCTCCCCATCGGAGAGAGTTCTAAAGCGCCAGCCCCGCCACGGCCGACTTGCCCAGCTCCGCACGCGCGGCGCCCGAGATCGGCGCCACCTTGCGGGCGTCTAGGTCGAAGGTGATGGCCACGGCCTCGGAGGTGCCCCAGGCCCGGCCGGTGGTGGGGTCCAGCATCCAGTGGACCACGCGCATGGCGCTGCCCGTCGTCCCGACCAGGCCCGAGCGCAGCTCGACCCGGTCGCCGGCCCGGGGCCAGGCCAGCTGGACCAGGCGATATTCCAGCACCGCCCCGCCGACCCGCGCCGGCTTGTGCTCGGCATGGGCGACCACGGTGTCGCGGAACGGGCCGATGAAGGCGCCGATGCCGTCCGAGACCCGGCCGATGAACTGCTCGGCGCGCATTCGTCCGAACACGTCGCAATCTGTCGGCGACAGGGCGCCCAGGCCGATGCGTTGCAGGCCCAGGGCGTCGGCGCGCTCCAGGCTGGCGGTGGTTTCGAACGGCGAAAGGTCCAGGCTGCGGGCCCGCGCCTGTTCCGGAACCTCGACCTTCAGGGCCTCGGCCCGCTCATGCACGACGCGCGGCCAGGCGAAGGCCTCGCCCTCGCGCGGGGTGACGTGGGCGATGGTGGTCTGAAAGGTCGCCGCCAGCTGGCCGGTGGCGGTGTGGACCAGCAGCTGCAGCACCTTGGCCTCGGTGTCGGAGATCTCGATCACCCCGCCCAGCATGTGCAGGGTGGCCCCGGCATGGGCCTCGCGCAGGAAGCGGATGTGCTGCTCGCGGACCACCACGGTGGCGTTGGCGTAGGGCGAGAAGGCGTGCGGCAGGCCCAGCTCGGCCGCTAGCCCCGCCAGTCCCTCCATGGCCCGCACGACATAGAAGCGCACGTTCATGTGCCCCATCTCGTCGCAGTCCCAGGTGTTCACGCCCCCGCGCCAGATCTCGACGCCGGGGAAGGGCTCAGCGGTCGTCATGGGCGTGTCCGGGATGGGTGAACGATTGTTCGAACCCTAGCGGCGTTTGCTTGTCATCCGCAATCGCTCCCGCCCTGCCGTCAAGACTTCCCGCCCGGAGGCTTCTCGCCCGAGGGCTTCTCGTCGAGGCTCAGCTCGTTGAAATAGCCCACGACGCCGCCGTCGGGCCTTTCGCTGGTCTTGATCCGGACATAGCGGGCGGTGGTCTTGGGCAGGTCGAAATACTGCCAGCCGTCGTTCACCGCGACGTACAGGTTCAGGATCTGCACCTTGGCCAGCGGCCGGAACGGGCCGGTCAGGGCGTCGCCGACGGCGATCTCGATCGTGGCGGGATTTTCGTCGGCCTTGAGGACCAGGATGCCGAAACGGTCGAAGGTGGCGGGCCGGTCGTCCTGGAAGCCGAAGACGCCGAAGGCGTCGAGGAAGGTGATCGTGGTTCCAGGCCCCAGGACGTCGTCGTTGGCCGACGACCAGGCCTTGGTCGGCGCGGCGACCAGGCGTCCGCCGTACTGCGGCGACAGCAGGTTTCGGCCGGGCGGACCGGTCAGGGGCGCGAGGGCGGGCGCGGCTTCGGCGGCGACAGGCGGCGCGGCCAGGGCTGACGGGGCGGCGGCGGGCGCTGTCGAGGCGGCGCTGGCCGGCGCAGCCGTCGCGGCCGGCTTTTCCGAACCGCCGCCGATCACGCCGGCCTGGTGCAGGCCCACGATCAGGCCCGTGATCGCCGTGAGCAGGCCAGCGATGGCGCTCACCACGATGGGGGCGCTGTGCCACCAGTGCGTCTTGGCCGGTTCACGATCGCTCATCTCGCTCTCCCAGAAGGCGGTGAGGCGGTGTCTCAATCGTAAAAAGTGTACAGACTTTGGCGAGGGCGCCTAGGCGTCCCGGCAATCGGCGCACAGCCCGTGGGCCTCGATCGTCACGGCGGTCAGGGCGTAGCCGGCCGAGGCGCCGGCGGCGATGATCTCGGCGCTGGCCTTGGGCTCGATCTCGCGGGTGGCGCCGCAGCAGTCGCAGATCAGGAAGGCGGCGGCGTGGCCGTCGGCCTCCTTGCGACAGGCGACATAGGCGTTGAGGCTCTCGATGCGGTGGGCGAAGCCCTGCTTCTCGAGGAAGTCCAGCGCCCGGTAGACGGTGGGCGGCTTCGCGGGGGGACCATCGATGGCGAAGCTGGCGATCAGGTCGTAGGCCTTCACCGGCTGGCCGGCCTGCAGCAGCAGTTCCAGCACCCGGCGGCGGGGCGCGGTCAGGCGCTGTTCGGCCGCGCCGCAGCGGGCCTCGGCGGCGGCCAGTTCGGCTTCGAGCGCCGAGCCGGCGACGCCGTGGTTGTGATGATCGTGATCGCACGCGGCGTGATGGGCCATGGCCAACAGGTAGAGGGCGCGACCGCCTCGCGCAACTGCTCCTCCCCCACAGGGGAGGGCTCTAGTACGGCGGATGGGCCAGGAGGGCGGCCTGGGCGTCGCACTGGGCCTTGTCGGGGGCGGGCCCCGCCGCCCGGGCGGCGTCGAGCTCGGCGCCGGCCGCCGTCAGATCGGCCTGGAAGTCCGGTGAGGCGGCGAGCGTGTCGACCAGAGCCGTGGCGTTGATCCGGCCGGCGTCCACGGACGAGGCGTTGTGCACGCCGCAGATCACCCGGCTTTCGCCATAGGCGCGGGCGCGGGCGAGGACGGCGTCGGCCCGCTCCGGCTGGGCCTTGGCCAGGATCAGCCCGACCGTCCATCCCCAGGTGGTGTGGCCCGACGGGTAGTCCGAGGTCATGGCCACGATCCAGCCGTTGCGGGCGCAGATGGCGCCGCGATCGACCTGGTAGGGACGCTTGCGATTGTAGAGCCGCTTGGGGCCGGACACGGCGGGCCGCACGTCGTGGCTGACCCGCCGCAGCATGGCCGCCAGCTTCGGCGTGGCCCGGCGGCTGGGCGTGACCCCCAGGGCGCAGCTGTAGCTGTCCAGGATCCGGGCCTCGCGGGCGTCCTGCCGGGCCAGCGACCAGCGCGGGCTGTCCTTGAGCTGGCGAGTGGCCAGGAAGGTGGCGCGGTCCTGCTGGTCGACGGGGGACCCGGCGGCGGGCGGCGGCGGCACGGCCTTGCGCCCGTCATAGGCGCCCTTGGCCAGGTAGGGCGAGCCCGGCACGCAACCCGCGACAACCAGACCGGCGAGGGCCACCCACAAGACGCGCATGAAAAAGGTCCCCGAAGCGAACTTCGGGGACCCTGCATTCTTGGTTCGTCCGTATCAAGCCTACTTGGCGAACAGCTTCTGCCAGCGCGGCTTTTCACGGCCCTTCCAGTGCTCGCGGTGATAGGCGTCCGAGGCGATCAGCGGCACCACGGTGGTGGCTTCGGCGAACACCATCTGCTCGTGGGTGGTGTTGACCTTGCCCCAGCTGGCGGCCTCTTTCAGGGTCGAGGACGAGCAGGCGCCGTCGCGCACGTCGGCCACGGTGATCTGGATCGCGTACTTGTGCATGTCGGCCTCGACGCCGAGGATCTCGGCGCAGACCACGGTGTCCTGGGCGAAGTTCTTGGGAACGCCGCCGCCGACCATGAACAGGCCGGTGGTGCCGGCCGCGATCTTGATGTCCGTCAGTTCACGGAAGTCCGCGACCGCGTCGATCATCAGGTAGGGCTTGCCCGCCGCGATCTGTTCCTTCTGGTGCTTGACCAGGCCGAAGCCGGCCGAGCTGTCGACGAAGGCCGGGCAGAAGATCGGCACGCCTTCCTCGTAGGCGGTCTGGATCAGCGAGCCGGGCTTCTTGGCGTTGCCTTCGCTCAGCCACTTGCCCATTTCCCAGATGAACTCGCGCGAGGAATAGGCGCGCGGCTCCAGGCGGTTGCAGATCTCCAGGATCGTGTGATCGCAGTTCTGGAGCTCTTCCTCGTCGATATAGGTGTCGTAGATGCGGTCGATGTAGTTGTCGCGCAGCACGTTGTCGTCGACCGGGCCGGCGGCCTGGTAGTGCTTGAAGCCCAGGGCTTCGAAGAAGTCCATGTCGACGATCGAGGCGCCGGTGGCGACCACGGCGTCGATCATGCCGTTCTTCACCATGTCGCGGTAGACGTGCATGCAGCCGCCGGCCGAGGTGGAGCCGGCCAGGATCAGCCACGGCGAGCAGGACTTGTCTTCCAGCGCCATGTTGAAGATGTCGGCGGCGCGGGCGGTGTCGCGCGAGCTGAACGACATCTTGCGCATGGCGTCGATGATCGGACGGGCGTCGAACGACGTGATGTCGATGTGCTCGACGACGTTCTGCAGCAGCTCGGCCTTGGTGTTGTTCGGAACGGGAGCGTTCATCGCTTCGGTTTCCCTGACTTTGGACGCCCGTCGTTGGTAGGAACCCTTCGTCAGGACGGAGCGACCGACGGGGGCAATGGGAAATGCGGCTACGCCCGACGTCTGTAACGTCGGGCGCGGCGCGCGGTTTAACTCAGAAACGATCTACTGGCGAACCGCGTCGATTTAGCGACGACGGCGCTTCTTGCCGGCCGCGCCCTTGGGACGCGAGAAGCGGACGATCTTGCGTTCCTCGGCCTCGGGCCGCGGGGTCGGGATCGAGCGCTTGGCCAGGCCGTACATCGACGCCATCGGCGCGTCCTGGACCTCGACGGTCTCGGTTTCGCCAAAGCCGTTGAAGCGGGTCGACATCGCCACGCCATAGGCGCCCAGCATGCCGATCTCGATGTAGTCGCCCTCGTCGACGCTTTCCGGCAGGTAGAACGGGCCGGGCATGTGGTCGACGCTGTCGCAGGTGGGGCCGTAGAAGCGGAAGGGCTTGAGGCCCTCTTCCACCACTTCACCGTTCTTGCGGTACAGCTTGACCGGGAAGGGCCACTTCATGTGGGCGGCGTCGAACAGCGAGCCGTAAGAGCCGTCGTTCAGATAGAGCGCGTCGCCCTTCTTCAGCTCGACCTTGACCAGCAGCGACGAGGCCTCGGCCACCAGGGCCCGGCCGGGTTCGCACCACAGCTCGGTGGTCTCGTGGACCATCATGTCCGAGAAGCCCCGGTCGATGGCGGCCAGATATTCCGACAGTTCGGGCGGAGCCATGCCCGGATAGATCGACGGGAAGCCGCCGCCGACGTCGACGACGTCGGCCAGCACGCCGGCGCGAACCAGCGCGCGCGAGGCCTGGGCCATCGCCGCCTGATAGGCGGTGGGGCGCATGCACTGGCTGCCGACGTGGAACGACACCCCCATCAGGTCCTGGGTGGCGCGACGAGCGGCCAGCAACAGGGCCGGGGCGTTGTGCGGCTCGACGCCGAACTTGCCCGACAGGCTGTAGGCCGCGCCCTCGGCCTGCACGCCCATGCGGACGATCAGGTTCAGGTCCTTGGCCTGGCCGGTGGCGTCCAGGATCTTGGCCAGTTCCTCATGGGTGTCGAACGAGAACGTCCGCACGCCGTGATCGAAATAGGCGGCCGAGATCGCCACGCGGCTTTTGACCGGGTGCATGAAGGCCATGCGCGAACCGGGAGCGTGCTCGGCGACGAGTTCGATCTCGGGCAGCGACGCCACGTCGAACGACCGCACGCCGGCGTCGGCCAGCTCGCGGATCACCCACGGCGAAGGATTGGCCTTCACCGCGTAAAAGACGTCGCCTTTGAATTCAGCCTGGAACCAGCGCGCCGCTACCGACACCGCGTCCGGTCGCACGAGTGCGACAGGACGTTCCGGTGACCGCTCACGGACCAGGTCCAGGGGAGTATGGTACGTGTGCAATTCACGTAGACCCCTGCAGAAGTTAAACCCAGGCCGGCGTTAGCAGCGCTTATGAGGACTTCGGGTCCGCCGGAGCGAGCGAAATAGGGTCATACCCCGAGGATGTAAAGAGTCTTTTGGACGCGGGGTTCCCGCAAGGGACAAGAGGCGGCCGTCAGGGGCCCGAACCGTGCCCCGGTCAGGCCTTCGGCGCAGTTTGCCTTCCCCGCCGCTCGGCCCGGGCCGGGAATTCGATCCACCGCCAGTCACAAATCCGTTGCGTCCGTGCCCCAAACCGACGAACGCATTTCCCAGTGCTTGAAACCAAGTTAAGGATTCGCCCCGACCATGACGTCGGACCCTGTTCTCTCGATCCGCGCCGCCTCCAAGACCTTCGGGTCGCGCCGGGCGCTGGACGCCGTTTCGCTCGACGTCGGTCGCGGCGAGATGATCGCGCTCATCGGTCCCTCCGGCTCGGGTAAATCCACTCTGTTGCGGTCGATCGACGGCCTGCAGACCATCGACGCCCCCGCCTCCGGCAAGGACGGGGAGGGCGTGATCACCGCCTTCGCCGGTCCCGTCCAGGCCAAGGGCAAGGTCAGCGACCAGGTGCGCAAGGCGCGCATCCGCATCGGCTTCATCGCCCAGCAGTTCAACCTGGTCGGCCGCCTGACCCTGTTCACCAACGTCGCCCTGGGCTCGCTGGGCCGCATCGGCTTCGTCCAGGGCCTGTTCGGCGCCTGGCCGGCCGAGACCCGCTCGGCGGTGATGGCCGCCCTGCACCGCGTCGGCGTGGCCGACTACGCCGCCCAGCGCGCCAACACGCTTTCCGGCGGCCAGCAGCAGCGCGGCGCCATCGCCCGGGCCCTGGTCCAGAGGGCCAAGATCATCCTCGCCGACGAACCGGTCGCCTCGCTCGACCCGGTCTCGGCGCGCAAGGTCATGGAGATCCTCCGTGATCTGAACAAGACCGACGGCCTGACCGTCGTCGTCACCCTGCACCAGGTCGACTACGCCCTGCGCTATTGCGACCGGGTGGTGGCGCTGAAGGCCGGCAAGAAGGTCTATGACGGCCCGACCAGCGGCCTGGGCCGCGACAAACTCATCGACATCTACGGCCCGGAATTCGAGGACGTATTCTGGGAAGGAGCTCCGCAATGATCCGCCGCACCCTTATCGCCGGCCTGGCCCTGGCCGCCCTGTCGCTCGCCGGATGCGGGGAGAAGAAGGCCGCCGCGCCCGTCGCCAAGGACACCATCGTGTTCTCGATCCTGTCGACCGAGTCGGCCCAGAACATGGAGAGCTACTGGAAGCCCATCCTGGCCGACATGGAGACGTCGACCGGCATGAAGGTGAAGCCGTTCTTCTCGTCCAACTACTCGTCGCTGATCGTGGCCATGGGCGCCAAGCAGACCGACGTGGGCTGGTTCTCCAACGCCTCGGGCCTGGAAGCCGTGCGCCGCTCGGGCGGCGAGGTCTTCGCCCGCACCTTCGATCCGTCGGGCACGGACGGCTACAAGTCGGTGATCATCGTCCCCAAGGACAGCAAGATCAATTCGATCCAGGACCTGCTGAAGTGCGACAAGACGCTGGACTTCGGCATCGGCGACAAGAAGTCGACCTCGGGCACCCTGGCCCCGATGACCTACGTGTTCATCCCGGCCAACAAGAAGCCCGAGGCCTGCTTCAAGACCGTGCTCAGCGCCAGCCATGACGCCAACCTGTTCGCCGTGGCCAACCACAAGCTGGACGCGGCCACCAACAACTCCACGGCCCTGAAGCTGAACCTGCTGGCCAAGGGCGGCGACCAGGCCAACAAGGTCAAGGTGATCTGGGAGTCGCCGACCCTGCCGGAGGACCCGATCGTCTGGCGCAAGGATTTGGATCCCGTCGTCAAGGAGAAGGTCCGCCAGTTCTTCCTGACCTACGGCCAGGGCGACACCCCGGTCGCGGCCCAGCAGCGCAAGAACCTGGAGCGCCTGTCCATGGGCGGCTTCAAGGCCGCCGACGACACCCACCTGCTGGTGGTGCGCGAGATGGAGGCCCTGGAGCAGGTGGGCCTGGCCCGCGAGACCGGCGACCAGGCCAAGCTGGCCGCGGCCGAAAAGGCCCTGGCGGGCGTCAAGGCCGAGCGCGTGGCCGCCGAAGGCAAGGCCGGCGTCGCCGCGCCGGCCAACTAGTCCGGACGACCGAAGCACCCGTCATGAGCGCCCAAGCCGCCAGCGACCTTATCCCGCCCCCGCCCAGCAAGCCGCTCTCGGCGCGCGCCTTCGACCTGTTGCTGTGGGGCGGGGTGATCGCCCTGCTGGTGATCAGCTTCAAGCCGGCCGAGATTGACAAGTTCCCGCAGCTGTTCAGCGACGCGGGCAAGATGCAGGGCTTCGCCAGCGGCTTCTTCTCGCCGTTCGTCGACCCCAAGGCGTTCATGGCCGCCGACTGGGAGCTGTACGTCGGCAAGATGTGGCAGACGATCCAGATGGCGCTGTGGGGCACGGCACTGGCCATCGTCGTGGCCATCCCGCTGGGCCTGCTGGGCGCGCGCAACATCACCCCGTGGTGGATCCAGCAGCCGGTCCGCCGCCTGCTGGACCTGATCCGCTCGATCCCCGACCTGGTGGTGGCGCTGATCTTCATCACCGCCGTGGGCCTGGGTCCGTTCGCGGGTGTCATGGCCCTGATGTTCAACACCGGCGGGGTGCTGGCCAAGCTGTTCGCCGAGGCCGTCGAGTCGATCGACAAGGGCCCGGTCGAGGGCGTGCGGGCCACCGGCGCGGTCAAGCTGCAGGAAGTGGTCTGGGGGGTGATCCCGCAGGTCGCGCCGCTGTGGACCAGCTACGCGCTGTACCGCTTCGAGAGCTCCAGCCGCTCGGCCACCGTCCTTGGCCTGATTGGGGCCGGCGGCGTCGGCCAGGTGCTGCTCGATTCCATCAACGGCTTCCAGTACGACCAGACGGGCTGCATCGTCCTGGTGATCGTGGTGGCCGTGTCGCTGATCGACCTGCTCTCACAAATCATCCGCACACGTCTGCTCTGAGACGCTTTTCTGTGACCTTCGGGCCACAATTAAGATCTTGAAAAGGCTTGTCATCGGTCTGTCATCAAAGGGTGGCGGAACCGTCATGGGACCCCCGTAAAGCGCTTCATACCTGATCCGGACCAACGGGCAGGGGGCAAAGCCTTAAGGGGAATTCTCACATGCGGAACAAGACCTCGCTGGTCTGCGGCGCGGCGCTGGGCGTCATGCTCGCCTGCGGCCTCGGCGTCGCGGCTCACGCGCAAGACAACACCACGGCTTGGAAAGGCGCTCCGCAGTGGAGCAACGACGACGTCTACTTCAAGGTCCGCGGCCGGATCCTGCTGGACGCCGTGTTCCAGGACGTCGACAAGGACGGCGGCACGAGCGGTGATTTCGACACCTCGAACGTCCGCGGCCGTCAGGTCTTCATCGGCGTCGAAGGCAAGCTGAACAACTACATCGCCTACAAGGCCGAAGGCGGCTTCGTGAACGGCGGCACCTCGTCGTGGGACGACGTGGTCCTGGAAGTGAAGCCGACCGAAACCACCAGCCTGCTGTTCGGCAACGTCAAGGTCGCCGGCCTCGAAAACCTGACCTCGACCCGCTTCATCACCTTCATGGACCGTGGTCCGTACGGTGACTTCGGCGTCGACAGCTACCTGCTGGGCGTCGTCGGCAAGTTCACCGGCCCGAACTACAGCGGCGCGCTGGGCGTCCAGGGCAACTCGCTCAACAACGTCGACGTGATCAGCGCCGGCAGCAGCGCCAACACCGTCACCGGCGCCGGCCTCGACGCCAAGGAACGCCTGACCATCACCGCTCGCGGCCACTGGGCCCCGATCGCCACCGACACCGACAAGCTCCACCTGGGCCTGTCGTACCGCTACCGCAACCGCGGCGACGAAGCGCTGTTCAACTACACCGGCCGCACGACCACGGCCTACAGCGCCGGCACGACGTTCTACCAGACGGGCGGCATCGGCAATCGCGACAAGACGATCGCCGTCGAAGGCGCCTGGGTCCACGGCCCGTTCTCGCTGCAAGGCGAGTATTCGAGCATCGACGTGACCCGCGCCGGCACGGCGGGCTCTGACCCGACCGTGAAGGTCGGCTACGCCTTCGCCAGCTTCTGGCCGACGGGCGAGACCCGCAACTACAACCAGGTCACCGGCGAATTCGGTCGTCCGAAGATCCTGAACCCGATCACGGCCGGTGGCTGGGGCGGTCTGGAACTGGCCGTCCGCTATGACTTCACCGACCTGAAGGACGCCTACGACACCCTGAAGGTGAAGCCGGCGACGTCGCAGGCCGGCGAATACACCGGCTGGACCCTGGGCGCGAACTACTACCTGACCTCGTACGTCCGCTTCCAGGCCAACTACACCGACGGCAAGGCCGACAACATCGGCGTCGCCCAAGACTACGACGTCAAGCAGTTCCAACTGCGCGCGCAGATGGACTTCTAAGACCCAACGGGCCGGCCTCCTCCCTTCCAAGAAGGGATGGGGCCGGCCCGACCTGCTCTCAACGTTTCAAGCTCTCGAGACTTCCAGGAGTCCTTCATGAAAAAGCTGCTTTCCTGCGCGGCCGCCGCCGTCGCCCTCTCGGGCCTCGCCGCCGCCCCCGCTCACGCCGCGCGCGACTACGTCTGGGCCGCCGGCTCCTCGACCGTGTTCCCGTTCGCCACCCGCACCGCCGAAAACTTCGCCAAGAAGTCCGGCAAGAAGGCTCCGAAGGTTGAAAGCCTCGGCACCGGCGGCGGCATCAAGCTGTTCTGCTCGGGCACGGGCGAAGGCTTCCCCGATATCGCCAACGCCTCGCGTCCGATGAAGAAGTCGGAATTCGACGCCTGCGCCGCCAAGGGCGTCAAGGACATCGTCCAGATCAAGATCGGCTTCGACGGCATCGTCGTGGCCACCGACAAGGACGGCGCCGACTACAACTTCAAGACCGAGCACCTGTACCTGGGCCTGTCCAAGCAAGTCCTGAAGGGCGGCGCCTTCGTCGCCAACCCGTACAAGACCTGGGATGAAATCGGCGCGGGCCTGCCGGGCAACCGCATCAACGTCTACGGCCCGCCGCCCACCTCGGGCACCCGCGACGCCTTCGTGGAACTGGCCATCGAGGCCGGCGCCCGCAAGTTCCCGACCGCGGACGCCCTGCGCTCGGACAACGAAAAGAAGTTCAAGTCGCTGGTCGACCCGCTGCGTAACGACGGCTGGATCGACGCCGGCGAGAACGACAACGCCATCGTCGGCACCCTGACCAAGACCCCCGGCTCGCTGGGCGTCTTCGGCTGGTCCTACCTCGAAGAGAACATGGACAAGATCAAGGGCGCGGCCGTCAACGGCGTGAAGCCCTCGGCCCAGACGATCGCCGACGGCTCCTACCCGCTGTCGCGCTCGCTGTTCATCTACGTCAAGAAGGCCAACATCGGCGTGACGCCGGGCCTGGCAGAGTTCCTGACCGAGTTCACCTCGGACGCGGCCTCGGGTCGTGGCGGCTACCTGCAAGGCCGCGGCCTGATCCCGCTGCCCCCCGGCCAGCACGACGCCCAGAAGCAAGCCGCCGCCAACAAGACGGCGATGGCTCGCCCGGCTTCCTAAGCCGAGCACAGCTTCTAAAAATGACGACGCCGCGGTCCCCAGTGGGCCGCGGCGTTTTCTTTTGTATAGTGGCCGAACCGCGCCCGCCGGGTCGCGCCAACCCTGTAGGGCCATGATCCTCCTCGCGCTCGTCGTCGTCTTGCTCCTCGTTCTGCTGAACGGGGTGTTCTCCATGTCCGAACTGGCGGTGGTCTCGGCCAGGCGCGCCCGGCTCCAGACCTTCGCCGACCGGGGCGATAAGGGCGCCAAGCTGGCCCTGGCCATGGCCGAGCATCCGACGCGGTTCCTGTCGGCCGTGCAGGTGGGCATCACCCTGATCGGCATCCTGGCCGGCGCCTACGGCCAGGCGACCATCGCCGGCGCGCTGGACGTCTGGCTCAAGGACAAGCCGGTGGTCGGGGCCCATTCCCAGGCCATCGCCACCATCATCGTCGTCATCGGCCTGACCTATGTCTCGGTGATCCTGGGCGAGTTGGTGCCCAAGCGCCTGGCCCTGCTGTTCCCCGACGCCATCGCCCGCCGCATGGCCCCGTTCCTGGCCTTCGTCGCCACCATGCTGCGGCCGTTCGTGACCCTGCTGACGGTCTCGACCGCCGGCATCCTCAAGCTGATGGGCGTGCGCGACGAGCGCACCAACGAGATCACCGCCGAGGAGGTCGAGACGGTCCTGGCCGAAGGCGCCGACGCCGGCCTGATCGAGCCCGAGGAGCGCACCATGATCCAGGAGGTGCTGCGCCTGGGCGACCGCCCCGTGCGGGTGGCCATGACCCCGCGCCGCGACCTGTTCTGGATCTCGCTGACCGACAGCCAGGAGGAGATCCTGCAGGAGATCCGCGACTGCCCCTATTCGCGCATCGTGGTGGCCAGCGAGGGCGACCTGGACGGCGACATCGGGGTGATCCTCAAGAAGGACCTGCTGGACGCCTGCCTGGGCGGCGAGACGATCGACATCAAGAGCCACGTCCAGCAGCCGATCGCCATTCCCGAGACCATGTCGCTGCTGCGGGCCATGGCGGTGTTCAAGCAGACGCCGCTGCACATGGCCCTGGTGGTCGACGAGTTCGGCTCGATCCAGGGGGCGATCACCCCGCTGGACCTGCTGGAGATGATCGCCGGCGATTTCCCCGAGGACCACGACGAGACCGAGACCCGCATCCTGCGCCGCGAGGATGGCACCTGGCTGGTCGACGCCCGCCTCGACATCCAGGAGCTGAACGACGCCCTGGGTGAGAACTTCGAGGCCGAGGGCGGCTACCACACCGTGGCCGGCCTGATCCTCGACCGCCTGGGCCGCATCCCCCGCGAGGGCGAGATCGTGGCCTTGGGAGGCTTCGACGCCGAGGTCGTCGACATGGACGGCTCGCGGATCGACAAGCTGATCCTACGGTGCATACGCAAGGACTAGGGGCCGGGGCCGGGGTCCGCCCCGCTCGATAGGGCGAACGCTCAGCGGGCCGCGTCTGCCGCTGAATCGATCCTCCGTTTTGCCGCAGCCTCCGCGTTGGCAAGTCTGGCCCGATACGCCTCGACCTTCGCCCGCAGCGCGTCGTGGCGGGCCTTCAACAAGGCTTTGGCTTCCTCGCGGAAGGATACGGGTCGGCCAGCCACTTCACGATCCGTGAGGTCGATGGACATTGCCGTGTCCTCGTCGGTGGCGAGAATTGAGACGCAGGTCTCGGCATCGGTGATGGCGATGCTGGTCGCCACGTTGTTGTCGGTCGTGGCGATGCTGGTCGCGACCTCGTTGTCCGTCCGTCGGATCGATTCCCGCACTTGCGCCGTGTATCTCGCAAGCTCCGCCTCGTTGGACAGGTTGACGAACCCGCCGCCGCCCGCCCGCGCGACCGCGGTCAGTTTCGCGGCCTCGCCCGACGGCAGGTTGAAGCCGATGACATTGACGATCGCCCGCGTGCGGCCGCCGTTGATCCGGCGGGCGACGGCCACGGGATCGCCGCCGCACGTCTCTTCCCCGTCCGACACGACATAGATGACCTGCTCCCCGGGCGTGGCGGAGGCGGCCAGCAGCGCCTCGGCACGATCGAGCCCGGCGGCGAGCGGCGTCCAGCCAACCGCGCGGACCTGTCCCAGCGCCGTGCGGAGGCGCCCCTGGTCCGCCGACATCGGCGCGAGCACGTCGATGGCGGAGCAGGATTTCGCCTTGCCGTCCTGGCTGTTGTTTCCCTGTTGGCCGAAGACCAGCAGAGACGTCTGCACCGATGCGGGCAGTCCGTCGACAAAGCCGAGCGCCGCCTCCCGCGCCAGTTCGAGCTTGGTCCGGCCGCCCATTCGTCCGGCCATCGAACCGGACCCATCGATCATCACGATCACGCGCGTCGGCGGAACCCGCGGGCCGATGTCACCGGCGGGTCCTTTCAGCTCCGGCTGCTTAAGCGCCACATCCTTTTTGAAGCACGCCTCCGGATCCTTCTTCGTGAACTGGGCGACATAGGCCTGAGCCTCCGCCGAACCTCCCGCGGTTTTTCCCTCGGCGTTGACCTGGTCGCGGCCGGCCGCGGCGTTCCGATCGCCCGAAGGGCCTCCGCAGCCGAGCAGCGTGAGGGCAAGCGTGCAGGCCACAAGACTGCGAACTGGAACGGCCGTCATTTCCGCGACGTCTCTCAGTCAGATTGAGGCGCCTAGATTACGTTCAGGGTTCCCGGGCACAAGGCCCGGGATGACGGAAGGATTTGGAGAAGCCCTAAGTCCGCCACCGCAGCGTCGTCTCCGTCACCGGATTGCTGAACGGCCGGCGCTCCCGGCGGCTGGCGGCCCATTCGCGCTTGAGCTGGTGGTACCAGCGGCCCTGCTGGTCGGCGTCGCCCACCCACATCAGGGCCGGGTTGTCCCGCAGGCCCCGGGTCTGGGCCTCGACGATCTTGCCGTCCTGGCGCAGGAAGACGCGGGCGGCCATGCGGATCACCGGATAGAGGGCGGTGAAGGCCGGGTGGTCGGACCAGATGATCTGGTTCATCCGGGTCTTGTCGGCGTTGATCGGGGTCATGGCCGATAGGGCCAGCACCTGCCTGTCGCCGACCTTCACATGCTCCCAGCGCAGGCCCGGCAGGCGGAAGGTGATCTCGGTCAGGGGCTCGCCGCCCAGGATGGCGTAGGCCTTGGAGTTCTTGCTGGGCTCGTGCCGCACCATGGTGAAGCCCGCCTCGGACGGGGCGAAGGCCTTGCGCTTCTCGTGCTGGCTGGCGCTGGTGCGCCACCACCACTGCTGGTGCACATAGGGGCCGTGGGCGGGGTCGATCAGGCCCAGCACCGCGTGGTCGATATGGATGTCGTAGTCCAGGTGGTCGACCAGCTTGGGCTTGCCGCCGACCACCCCGGGGATCACCGGCGGCGGTTCGGGCGGGACGCCGTCGAAGCGCGGATCGGACGACATCCAGATCCACACCAGGCCCTGGGCCTCGACCAGTGGATACTTCCGTACACGGACCTTCGAGGTGTCCAGCGGGTTGTCGGCGGTCAGGGATGGGATCTTGGCGCAGGCTCCGTCGGTGCGGAACCGCCAGCCGTGATACGGGCATTCGATCGTCTCGCCGCCGTCCCCTTCGGCCCGGACCTTGCCGGCCGACAGCTTGGCGGCGCGGTGCGGGCAGACGTCGCGCATGGCGTAGACGGCGCCGGCCTTCGTTCGACCGACCAGAACCGGCTCGCCCAGATATTCGCGGCTTTCCATCTTGCCGGCTTTGAGGTCGGGCGACAGGGCCGCCACGTACCAGGCGTCCATGACGAAGCCTTCGCCGAATTTCACGGCTTTCGAAGCCGGCCGAGCGGCCAGCAGTTGCGCGTCGTCAGCCATTTGGTCGTCCGACTTTACGGCCTGTTCGCGCGAAATCCTTCCCGCCCTGAGGCGGTCCCCGGATCAGGATTTCACGACATGCCGTTCCCCGGGGCTTACTAGGCCCTATTGCACAGCTGCCGTCCAGCGATCGCCACCTGACGTTTCGTGAAGAGTTCGTGGCGCCTATTTGGCCGCCGCCGTCTCCACCAGCCGCTGGTAGAACCGCACCATGCGTTCGACATTGGCCACCGAGATGTGCTCGTCGGTGCCGTGGATCATCTTGGTGGCGTCGACCGACAGCACCAGGGGTTGGAAGCGGTAGATGTCGTCGGCGATGGGACCCATGTAGCGGCTGTCGCTGGCGGCGGTCATCAGGGCCGGGGCGACCGGCGCCTTGCTCTCGTCGCCGGCCAGGGCGGCCAGGGTCTTCCAGCCTTCCGACGACGTCGACGAGACCTTGCTGGGCTCGTCCGGCGTCTTCACCCAGGCCAGCTTGACCGGCAGGTCGCCGACCGCGCTCCGGGCCTTGGCCATGACCTCGGCCGAGCTGTCGCCGGGGGCGATGCGGTAGTTGATCCAGGCCGTGGCGTCCTGCGGCAGGACGTTCTCCTTGGGCGAGCCCTTCAGCATGGTTGGGGCGATGGTGGTGTGCAGCATGGCCGCCCCGGCCGGGGTCTTGGCCGTCTGGTCGACCAGCAGCGGCGAGAACAGCCAGGTGTTGGCCGCCGCCATCTTGATCGTGGTCGAGCTGTGCGGGGCCAGGCTCTTGAGCATGTCGGCGCCGGGGCCGTCGAACTTCATCGGGAAGGCGTTGTCGTTGATCGCCAGCACCGCCTTGGCCAGGGTGGCCACGCCCGTCTGGGGCGGCGGAGCCGAGGAGTGGCCGCCGACCGCGGGGGCCGTCACCGTCAGGGTGGCGTAGCCCTTTTCGGCCGTGGCGATCAGGGCCACCTTGCCCTTGGTCACCGGGTGGTCCTCGACCACCACCATGCCCTCGTCGAGCACGAACTGGGCCTTCACGCCGCGCGACTTCAGCAGGGCCGCCGCGGCCCGGGCGCCGCCGCCGCGCACCTCCTCGTCATGGCCGCTGACCAGGATCACCGTGCGCTTGGGCACGAAGCCGGCCTTGGCCAGGCCGTCCAGGGCCTCGAACAACGTGACCAGGCTGCCCTTGTCGTCGATCGAGCCGCGACCCCAGACCGCGCCGTCGGCGATCACGCCGTCGAACGGCGGATGGGTCCAAGAGCCCTCGCTGCCGGGCGTCACCGGCACCACGTCCTGGTGGGCCATCAGCACGATCGGGGCCAGGGACGGGTCGGTCCCCTTCCAGGTGTAGACCAAGGCATGGCCGGCCACGACCTCGCGGCCCATCACCCGGTGGGCGTCGGGATAGGTGGCCTGCAGCCAGGCGTGCAGCTTGTCCCACTCTGCCGGCTGGTCTTCGGCCGGGTCCTGGTGGCTGACGGTCTGGAAGCGCACGGCCTCGCCCAGGTGCTGGGCGGCCAGATTGGCGTCGAACGGACGGGCCGAGGCCAGGCGGATGCTGGAGGTGTCGACCGCCGCCGGGGCCTTGAACGTCGCCGTGCGCACCGCGACTACGGCCCCGACCGCCAGCACCAGCCCCACGGCCGTCAGCGCCGTCTTGCTCTTCCAGCCCATGATCACTCCCCCAAACGCTTGTTTGTCGGGACTGTGCGACGCGTTCGCGGCCCTGCCAATCCCAAAAGCGGGAAGGCGGCGCCGGCCTACTCGCCCGCGATCGAGCGGATGACCCTGGCCGGGTTGCCGCCGACCAGCGTATTGGCCGGAACGTCCTTGGTGACGACCGAGCCGGCCGCGACGACGGAATTCTCGCCCACCGTGACGCCGCCGATGATGGTGACCCCCGCCGCGATCCACACGTTCCGTTCGATGACGATGGGCCGGGCCAGGACGCCGTCGCGCCGCTCGGACGGGGCGATGGGGTGCCCCTCGGTGATCAGGCTCACATTGGGGCCGATCAGGACGTCGTCGCCGAGGCTGATCGGCGCCAGGTCGTAGAACGTGCAGTTCTGGTTGATGAACACGTTGCGGCCGATGGCGATGTTCTTGCCGCAGGTCGTGTAGAACGGCGGAAGCAGGCGGAACTGATCGTCCAGGTCCCGGCCGGTCAGCTCGCCCACCAGCCGCCGGATCTCGTCCGCGTCGTCCATGGTCAGGCGGTTGAGGGCCGGGGTGAGGCGCATCGCCCTCTGGACGTCTGCGACCATGGCGCGGGACTCGGCCGTGCGCCGGGCGATCCAGACCTCCGCGTCGTGCTTGGGCATGCCTGTCCTTCCATTGCCTTGCGACCCCGCCTCCCGCATAGCCTGACGCCTGCGATTCGACCTGGAGTTTGCGAGAGAACGGCATGAGCGTCCTGGTCCTCGGAGGGACGGGTTTCATCGGCGCGCCCACGGTGGCGCGGCTGCTGGCCGACGGCGTCGAAACGGCGGTGGGGCGTCACGGCGCGCGCCCGGTAGTGGCCGGAGCGACCTCGGTGGTGGTCGACCGCAACGACCCGGCGGCCGTGCTCACGGCGGTGCGCGAGACGGGCGCCGACACGGTGATCGACTTGATCGCCTACACCGGGGCCGACACCCTGCCGCTGCTCGACGCGCTGTCGGGCCAGATCGCCCGCTATGTGATGGTCAGCTCGGTCGACGTCTATCGCAACTACGAGGGCCTGCACCGCAAGGGCCGGCCGACGCCGATCTGGGACCGGCTGACCGAGGACGCCGAACTGCGCGCCAGCCGCTTCCCCTATCGCCTGGCCAAGCCGCGCGCGGCCGGCGATCCTCAGGGCTGGATGGACGACTACGACAAGATTCCTCTTGAGGAGGCCGCTCGGACGAGCAGCGGGTTCGACACCACCATCCTGCGCCTGCCGATGGTGTTCGGGCCGGGCGACCGCCAGCGACGGTTCTCGTGGGCGATC
Source organism: Caulobacter sp. 05L422 (assembly GCF_056397765.1). Lineage (NCBI taxonomy): Bacteria > Pseudomonadati > Pseudomonadota > Alphaproteobacteria > Caulobacterales > Caulobacteraceae > Caulobacter > Caulobacter sp. 05L422. Next base: position 178,969 of record NZ_JBFTOB010000003.1, read on the forward strand.
CGGCCGATGGCCCAGGGCCGGCCGCGCATCGTGATCCCCCACCCGTGGGCCAGTTGGCGGGCGACCTTCGGCTATGTCGACGACGTGGCGGCGGGGATCGCCCTGGCGGCCACGCACCCCCGGGCCGGCGGCGAGACCTACAACCTCGGCCGCTCCAACACCCCGACCAACCTGGCCTGGGCCGCCAGCTTCGCCGAACACCTGAACTGGCCCGGCGACGTCCAGCTGGCCCACCCCGACGTGGCGCGCGGCGCCCTGGCCAAGGCGGTCTCGGGCCTGGACCTCGACTACCCGCTGTTCATCGACAACGCCAAGATCCGTAGGCGGCTGGGCTACGTGGAGGTCACGGACTTCGAGGAGGCGCTGGCGCGGACGGTTGCGGACGAGATGGCGCGCTAGATCCCAGGACACCCTCTCCCTCTGGGAGAGGGTGAAGTTACGGCGTACCCTCCTCGCGGCGAGGGGAAGCGCTCATGAAACCAACATGGCCCATATGGCTCGTCTGCCTGTCGGCGGCGATGATCGAGGGGTTCGACATCCAGTCGATGGGGGTGGCGGCGCCGCGCATGCTGCCGGCCCTGCACCTGACGCCGGGCCAGGCCGGGTGGGCGTTCAGCGCCAGCTTGATCGGGCTGATGGTAGGGGCCAGCTTCGGCGGGGTGATCGCCGACCGGAACGGGCGGCGGCCGGTGCTGACCGCCTCGGTGGCGGCGTTCGGCGTGTTCTCGCTGATCACCGCCCTGGCGACCGGCTTTTGGCCGCTGCTGGCCGTGCGGTTCCTCACCGGATTGGGCCTGGGCGGCGCCATGCCGATGCTGATCGCCCTGGCCTCCGAGCAGGCCAGTGCGGCCCGCAAGGCGACCATGGTGGCCCTGATCGCCGGCGGCATGCCGCTGGGCGGGGCGGTGGCCGGGCTGGTGGCCCGCACGCCGATGGCCCTGGACGACTGGCGGACGATCTTCCTGGTCGGCGGCCTGGTGCCCCTGGTCATCGCGCCGCTGCTGTACCTCGTGCTGCCCGTCGGACGGCCCGACCGCGCTGCCCACCAGAGCGGCGACGCGACCCGCGCCCTGTTCGGGGCGGGGCGCTGGCCGGCCACGGCCTGCATCTGGGTCAGCTACGCCCTGGTCGCCCTGACCCTGCACCTGCTGCTCAACTGGCTGCCGACCCTGCTGGTGTCGCGCGGCCTGCCGCCGGCCGCCGCCTTCCTGGTCTCGGCCCTGTTCAACCTCGGAGGCGCGACGGGCGGACTGGCGTTCGGCCTGGTCGTCGACCGCCTGGGCGCGCGCTGGCCGCTGCTGGCCGGCTATGCCGGTCTGGCCGTGGTCCTGGTGGCGCTGTCCGGCGCCGACGGCGGGACGACGATCGCCGTGCTGGCCTTCGCCGCCGGCTTCCTGCTGATGGGCGGACAGTTCACCCTCTACGGCCTGACCCCGCCCTACTACCCGATCGCCGTGCGGTCGACCGGCGTGGGCGCGGCCGTGGCCGCCGGCCGCGTGGGCTCGATCCTCGGTCCCCTGGCCGCCGCCCAGCTGATCGGTGGCGGCGCGACGGGCGCTGCGGTGGTCGGGGCCCTGGTCCCGGTGGTGGTCGTGGCGGGCGCGGTGGCGGGGCTGCTGACCTTCGTCGGGAAGGCGGACTAGGCGCCCGTCTACCGCTTTATGGCTTTGGTCAGTTCGGGACTGCTCATCACCGAAAAGGTGTGGAACCGTCGGGCGCTGGGCGGGCCGGTCATCGTGGTCGTGTAGAGCAGCATCCTGCCGGTGGCTCTGGAGCGATAGTCCCGAATCCAGGTGTTGTCGTTGTCTCCGCCGAGGGTCTCCCGTGTGAAGGTCCAGCGCGGATCCGCACGCAGCAACCGTTCCATCTCGGCCTCGCGCAGGTCGGCCACCCGCACCGTGCATTGGGTCGTCGGGCCGGCGGGAAAATCGACGACGCCGACGCGCAGCCACCAGGTGTCGGACTCGCGCAGGGTCCAGGCCCGCGACGCGACGTGCTTGCCGCCCGGGGGCGGCGGACGGTTCAGCTGCGCCAGCCCCACGGGATCGTCCTCGCCGTGACCGTTCTTGGCCACCAGGGCCGCGACCGCCTCCGGGGCGGGATTGGCGCAATACTGCTCTATCCGCGCCAGCACGGCGGCTTCCGAAGGGGCCGCCGACGCCGAGCCGGCATGAACCGTCGCGGCGGCCACGGCCGCCCCCGCCAGGATTTTCAGAGCGCGCAATTTGAACTCCCCAAACACGAAGGAGAGTGTAGCGGCGCGCAACCGGAAGTCTATCTGGCGCGGGCGGTTAAAGCCCCTCGCTGATCTCCATCACTTCCTCGAACGTCCGCAGGCCTGGGCGTTGGGCGCAGACCAGCACGGCCATGTTTCCGGGCAGGTGCTGGTTGGCCAGCATCTTCTCGTGGGCGGCGGGGATGTCTTCCCAGGGGAAGACTTCCGACAGGCAGGGGTCCACCCGGCGGTCGATGACCAGCTGGTTGGCGGCCGAGGCCTGCATCAGGTTGGCGAAGTGGCTGCCCTGGACGCGCTTCTGGCGCATCCACAGGAAGCGGGCGTCCATGGTCAGGTTGAAGCCGCTGGTGCCGGCGCAGATGGCGACCATGCCGCCGCGTTTGACGACGAACACCGAGACCGGGAAGGTCGACTCGCCCGGATGCTCGAACACCAGGTCGACGTCCTTGTTGCCGGTGACCTGCCAGATGGCTTTGCCGAACTTGCGGCTCTCCTTCATGTAGTCGTTGAACTCGGGGCCGTTGACGGTGGGCAGTTGGCCCCAGCAGTTGAACGCCTTGCGGTTCAGCACCGCCTTGGCGCCCATGCTCTTGACGAAGTCGATCTTGTCGTCGTCGCTGACCACGCCGATGGCGTTGGCCCCGACCACGGCGGCCAGCTGCACGGCGAACACGCCCAGGCCTCCCGAAGCGCCCCAGACCAGCACGTTCTGGCCGGGCTTCAGCTCGTGCGGCTTGTGGCCGAACAGCATGCGGTAGGCGGTGGCCAGGGTCAGGGTGTAGCAGGCGGCTTCTTCCCAGGTCAGGTGCTTGGGGCGCGGCATCAGCTGGCGCGACTGCACCCGGCAGAACTGGGCGAAGCTGCCGTCCGGCGTCTCGTAGCCCCAGATGCGCTGGCTCGACGAGAACATCGGGTCGCCGCCGTTGCACTCCTCGTCGTCGCCGTCGTCCTGGTTGCAGTGGATGACCACCTCGTCGCCCAGCTTCCAGCGTTTGACCTTGGCGCCGACCTTCCAGACGATCCCGGACGCGTCGGATCCGGCCACGTGATAGGGCTGCTTGTGGACGTCCAGCACGCTGACCGGCTCGCCCAGGGCGGCCCAGACGCCGTTGTAGTTGACGCCCGCAGCCATCACGAGGACCAGCACCTCGTCCTCGCCGATCTCCCAGGTGGGCACGACCTCGACCTGCATGGCGTCCGACGGCTTGCCGTGACGCTCCTGGCGGATGGCCCAGGCGTACATGGTCTTGGGCACGTGGAAGGCCGGCGGGATCTCGCCGATCTCGTACAGGTCCTTCAGCTCGGTCGTCTGCAGCGTGGCGGTGCTCATCTCACTCCCCGGGTCGTTCGGCGCTGCAACACAAACGCCGGATTGGCTCTCGCGCTCCGTGGATCGTTCAGCGCGCGTCGAAACCCGGCGTCGATCCATCGTTTTGGGCTTCGCGGCGGAAATTCCATCCCGAAGGCCATCTAAGCTGTGACAAGTGTTTAACTCTGGCAAGGGGAAAGTTGTTGCATCGCAGCATGGTTGCGCGTGAAACGACCGGCCTCGGAGCAAAGCGGCGGACCGTGGCTCAGCTTTCCATTCCCGCCGTCATCGGCCACGTTCCCCCGATGAGCGCGATGATCCACGTCAGCCGCCCCACGGGCTCGATCCTGCTGCTGGAGCTGGACGCCCCGCCGGCCAACGCCCTGGGGCTGGCCGTGCGGGCCCAGCTGGTCAAGGTGCTCGACGAGATCGCCAAGGACGAGGAGGTCCGGGCGGTGGTGCTGACCGGCCGGGGCGGGGTGTTCTGCGCCGGCGACGACCTGCGCGAAGCCGCCGAACGCCAAGCAGGGGGCCGCGCCCCGGCCGACGCCCTGGCGGCGGTCGAGAACTTCAACCGGCTGATGGACTGGATCGAAGCCCTGCGGGTGCCGGTGATCGCCGCGATCGACGGCTGGTGCTTCGGCGGCGGGCTGGAGCTGGCCCTGGCCTGCGACATCCGCCTGGCCAGCGACCGGGCGGTGTTCGCCGCCTCGGGGGTCAATATCGGGCTGATGGCCTCGGTCACCCGCCTGCCCCGGCTGATCGGCGTGGCGCGGGCCAAGGCCCACCTGCTGACCGGCGCCCAGTTCGGTCCCGAGCGGGCCCTGGCCGACGGGATCGTCACGGCCGTCCATTCGCCCGAGCGCCTGCTGCCCGAGGCCTTCCACCTGGCCGAATGGATCGCCTCCCGCGCGCCCCTGGCCGTGGAGGCCACCAAGCGGGTGGTCGACGGCCGGTCCTATGTCGAGGAGGAGCTGCCGGCCCTGGTGGCCAGCGCCGACCATCGCGAGGCGGTGGCGGCGTTCATGGCCAAGCGGACGACGCTGTTCAAGCGGGGGTAGGCAGAGTGGCGTTCCGGTGGATCAACACACGGGCGGCTAAAGCTGATTTCCTTTTCTGGAAAGGTAGTCCGCGATCGCGATATCCATCATCGCTACCCCGATTAGATACCATTCCTTGTCGTGGGTTTCGCGATCAACCCATTTGCTAATGACGTCCTTTACGTCCTCAGCCAGAGTCAACGCTTCGCCCAAGCCGGGTACATAGTGCAGCGGTTTCACGACCCAGCCCGCAACTTCAAAAATCTTTTCGGCCTTTCGTCCCGCTTCGGCTCGGGCGTACGCGTCCGCCATCGCCGCCAGAAGGCCTCTTTGTGCCTCAGGCGAGGATGCCTCCAGCAAAAAAGGGGAAACACGCGCGGCGTAGGCCTTTACGACGCTATCATTCTTGACCGCACTAAGTGCCAGAGCATCCGGTGGCGAGAAATTCAACAAACCAGCCGCGAAATTCTCGCCATCTATCACTTGTTCTGACAAATTTGGGAGGTCGAAAGGCGAAGCAAGTTGGTTCTTGAAAAGAAATTGTCCAATCTCTCTTAGTACATCGATGTCGTGTTCGCTCAAAACTAACGCGGCGCTCGCCGCTGTTGTGGCGCGAATCTGGAGGAAAAGCCGGCAAAGGTAGTGATGTGCAACTTGGTTGCGTATTTCCCGCTTTTTGCCTTCTGTATCATCTTCGCTATCGAATTTCAGCGGACGAAAGTCCACAGCTGACACGTGCGCCCAGCACTCTTGGGACAATGCGCCATTTTGAATAATTATATTGGCGAATATTTTGGTGTCTTCGTCCCATTCACTACCCCCAAAATTATCGTCATCGTTCAGTATGATGCCAAGGTGTTGTGCACTGAGCGATGAGTTCTCGTGTTGCTCAGAGGGGAGGTTCCAGTCAACTGATGGAACCACAATATGGCTCGCAAGTGCGACGAATGTAGCTGCGCGATCAAAATAAGATTTCGAAACACGTCGATTCACGCACATGTAGTAGGGGTGGGTGGTGAAGTTCCGCTCAGGGCGCAGATGCTCGTCGATCCAGCGGACAAGCGCAGTTTCGAAATAGCCGCCCAAAATTATCCGCACTTGGTGGCTCCGCGTTATTTTCCTCCACTATTGAACCTTAAGGTTGTTAATTTCGCAACGGTTGAGCTTAGCTGCTTGGCCGCCAACTTGGTTGGAAAACGTATTTCCACCGGCCGGGGATGCGGACGTGCTAGGGTGATCCCAAGGCGCTAGGACGCGCCGTCGACGAGTCCCGGTCCGCTTGGCGGGCCGTCTCGACGCACCCCGGAAAGGGGTCGCATGACCGTCAGTCGCCACGACCAGCGCCCTTCACGGACCTGACACCGTCTTTCACCGCACGCGTCGCGCCGGGCTGTCCAGCCCAAGCGCCTGATCGCGCGCGGCCCCTCTCCCGAACAGGAACGCTCCTTGTCCAAAGGCAATCGCGAAGTCCGCAAGCCCAAGACCGCCAAGCCCAAGGTGATCGCCGCCGCAGCGCCGACCCTGCTGGCCCCGCTGGGCGGCAAGAAGAAATAGCCGCCGCGTTCCGTCCGCCCACGACCGAAAGGCTCACGCCATGAAGACCTATCCCGGAACCCGGCCCTCGGGCCCCAAGGGCCTGAACGATCCCCGCTCAACCGGCGGCCAGCCCTCGCGGCCCCGGCCGATCGACCCCGACGCCCTGCGCGGCACCAAGACTTAAGGGCGCGACATGAATGACACCAAGGGCGCCAGGCTGGCCGATCGGCTGAAGACGGCCGCCGAGGCCAAGCAGGCGCTGCTCGCCAAGTTCAAGCCCAAGGCGGCGGTGGTCGATCCGCTGTTCGCCGAGCGCGGGGTCGAGGAGGCCGCCGAGCTGAAGGCCGTGCGGGCCGAGCGCCAGGCGGTCCGGGCGGTCAAGAAACAGGCGGCGGCGGTGGTCGCCGCCGACGCGGCCGCCGTGGCCGACCAGCGGGCCGAACGCAAGCGCGCCAAGGCCCCGACCGAGGCCGAGGCCAAGGACAAGCGCGACGCCAAGTACGCGGCGCGCAAGTCTCGCCAATGACGGCCTCCCGTTGATGGCTCCCCTGTGATGGCCAAACCCGCGCCCAGACCGGAGTCGCCGTTCGGGTCCCAGGACTACGAGCTGTCCTGCGACAACCTCGTCACCCTGCGCGAGGCCCACATCCGCTCGCGCCACGCCCGGCCGATGCGGGTGGGCGACGTCTGCACGCTCAGCCAGGACGGCGAGGTCTACGAGCTGGTGGTCACCGACTTCACCGATCGCGGCGGCGAGGGCTGGAGCGTCCGTTGCCGCATCATCGACATGCACCACCGATGACCGCCTCTGCCGGACGGCGTCGTAGAATGCGAAGCGACGGCGCCAGGCGGATCGCGTCCGAACGCCGGATCGGGGGGCTGATACGCTGGCAGGCCGCGCCGCGTCGGGCCGGCGGCGCCCGGCCGGGCCTGTGGGCCGCGGTGGCGGGCGCCGCGGTGCTGCTGACCTTGGCCGTGATCGCCGCCCGCACCGCCGGCTGGCTGCACTGGGGAAACCTGCTGATGCTGGTCCCGGCGGGCGTGCTGGTGATGGTGTTCGGAGCCGGCCTGGTCGCCATGCTCCGGCGCGCCGTGGCCTGGCTGGCGGGCTAGGCGAGGTCGCGCCTAGCGGTTCGAGGACCGCTACCCTCCCGGGTGCAGCCCCGGCGCTTCCTGGCCCGTGCGGGTGACATATTCCGTATAACCGCCGCCGTACTGATGGACTCCCTCGGGCGTCAGTTCCAGCACGCGGTTCGACAGGGCCGCCAGGAAATGGCGGTCGTGCGAGACGAAGAGCATGGTGCCCTCGAAGTCCGCCAGGGCCGTGACCAGCATCTCCTTGGTCGCCATGTCCAGGTGGTTGGTCGGCTCGTCGAGCACCAGCAGGTTCGGCGGATCGAACAGCATCTTGGCCATGACCAGGCGCGCCTTCTCGCCGCCGGACAAGACGCGGCAGGGCTTTTCGACATCGTCGCCGGAGAAGCCGAAGCACCCCGCCAGGGTGCGCAGCGCGCCCTGGCCCGCTTGCGGGAACGAGCGCTCCAGGGACTCGAAGATCGTCTCTTCGCCGTCCAGCAGATCCATGGAGTGCTGGGCGAAATAGCCCATCCTGACGCTGGCGCCGATGTTGACCGTGCCCTGGTCGGGCGCGGTGTCGCCGGCCACGAGCTTCAACAGCGTCGACTTGCCGGCGCCGTTGGCGCCCAGGACGCACCAGCGCTCCTTGCGGCGCACCAGGAAATCGAGACCCTCATAGATCGGCTGGGCGCCGTAGCCCTTGTGGACGTCGCGCAGGTTGATCACATCGTCGCCCGATCGCGGCGGGCTCCTGAAATCGAACTGGACCGACTGGCGACGGCGCGGCGCCTCGACGCGTTCGATCTTGTCGAGCTTCTTGACCCGGCTCTGGACCTGGGCGGCGTGCGAGGCGCGCGCCTTGAACTTCTCGATGAACTTGATTTCCTTGGCCAGCATGGCCTGCTGGCGCTCGTACTGCGCCTGGCGTTGCTGCTCGCCGAGCGCGCGCTGCTGGTCGTAGAAGTCCAGATCGCCCGAATAGGTAATGAGCGAGCCGCCGTCGATCTCCACCACCTTGCCGATGATGCGGTTCATGAACGCGCGGTCGTGCGAGGTCATCAGCAGCGCGCCGTCGTAGTTCTTGAGGAAGGCCTCGAGCCAGATCAGGCTTTCCAGGTCGAGGTGGTTGCTGGGCTCGTCCAGCAGCATGCCGTCGGGCCGCATCAGCAGGATGCGGGCCAGGGCCACGCGCATCTTCCAGCCGCCGGACAGCAGGCCGACATCGCCGTCCATGCGTTCCTGGCTGAAGCTCAGGCCGGCCAGCACTTCGCGCGCGCGCGCTTCCAGCGCATAGCCGTCCAGTTCCTGGAAGCGCTCCAGCACCTCGCCATAGCGCTCCATGACGGCGTCCAGCTTCTCGGCCTGGTCCGGATCGACCATGGCCGCCTCGAGCTGGGCCATTTCGGCGGCCAGCGCGCTGACGGGGCCGACGCCGTCCATCACCGCGGCGACCGCGCTCTGGCCCGCCATCTCGCCGACATCCTGGCTGAAATAGCCGATCGTCATTCCGGGATCGATCGCGACCAGCCCGTCGTCGGGTTCCTCCCGGCCGGTGATCATGCGGAACAGCGTTGTCTTGCCGGCGCCGTTCGGGCCGACCAGCCCGACCTTTTCACCCTTCTGGATGCCCATCGAGGCTTCGATGAACAGGATCTGGTGGCCGTTTTGCTTGGAGATGTTGTCGAGGCGGATCATGGGGGGCTGCTAACCCGGGCCGAAGGAGAATGCCAGCCCTAGAGCCACGCCAATTCCAGGCGCGACGATTTGGCCGTCGCCCCCGACACTCCGATCCATGCCGCCTACGCGCGTCGCTGTCGTCTTTGCGGCGGCTGGCAAGGTACCGGTACCTTTTTTCACTGTCCCCGCCACGAGGCTTGTGTCTACATAGTCTTTGACACCGGTGTCGCGCCGGGACGAGACGACCTTGCAAAGGTCGCGGGACGAGGGGAAACGCGTGAAGGCTTCAGCGATCATTCCATCCAGCGGCGCGCTCGCCCTGGTCCTGGCCCTGGCGGTCGCCGGGACGGCTTGCGCCCAGGCGCCGGCGGCGTTCCTGGACCCGGCCCTCAAGCCCGAGACCCGCGCCGCGGCCCTGGTCTCGGCCATGACGCTGGAGGAGAAGGCCGGCCAGCTGAAGCACGCCGCCCCCGCCATCCCGCGCCTGGGCGTGCCGGCCTACAACTGGTGGAGCGAGGGGCTGCACGGCGTGGCCCGGGCCGGTGAGGCCACGGTGTTCCCGCAGGCGATCGGCATGGCCGCCACCTGGGACGCGCCGATGATCCACGGGATCGCCGACACCATCGCCACCGAGTTCCGCGCCAAGTACGTCGAGAAGCGCGCCCCCGACGGCGGTTCGGCCCAGTATCGCGGCCTGACCGTCTGGTCGCCCAACATCAACATCTTCCGCGACCCGCGCTGGGGCCGGGGCCAGGAGACCTGGGGCGAGGATCCGCACCTGACGGCCGAGATGGGCGTGGCCTTCGCCACCGGCCTGCAGGGCGACGACCCGACCTATTACAAGACCGTCGCCACGGCCAAGCACTTCGCGGTCCACAGCGGGCCCGAGGCCGACCGTCACCGCGACGACATCCACCCCTCGGCCCACGACCTGGAAGACACCTACCTGCCGGCCTTCAAGGCGCTGGTCACCCGGGCCAAGGTGGAGTCGGTGATGTGCGCCTACAACGCCGTCGACGGCGTGCCGGCCTGCGCCAACACCGCCCTGCTGGCCGACCGGCTGCGGCGCGACTGGCATTTCTCCGGCCACGTGGTCTCGGACTGCGCGGCCATCGCCGACGTCTTCCAGCCCACTTCGCACGGCTATGTGAAGACCGCCGAGGAAGCCGCCGCCGTCAGCATCAAGGCCGGCACCGACCTGTTCTGCGCCGAGTTCGGACCCGACAAGAGCAGCGACATCGGCCCCATCGTCGACGCCGTGCGCCATGGCCTGCTCAGCGAGGCGCAGCTGGACCAGGCCGTCCGCCGGCTGTTCATCGCCCGCCTGAAGCTGGGCCTGTTCGATCCGCCCGAGCGCGTTCCGTACTTCAAGATCACCGCCGCCGAGAACGACACCCCCGCCCACCGCGCCCTGTCGCTGGAGGCGGCCAAGGCCTCGATGGTGCTGCTGAAGAACGACGGCCTGCTGCCGCTGAAGGCCGCCCCGGTCCGCATCGCGGTGATCGGCCCCAACGCCGACAGCCTGGACGCCCTGGTGGGAAACTACAACGGCACGCCGTCCAAGCCGGTCACCGTGCTGGCCGGGCTGCGCGAGCGCTTCCCCGACGCCAGGATCGACTTCGTCGAGGGCACGGGCTGGACGGCCGCGCCGCGCGAAAACGTGCCGGACGGGGTGCTGAAGGACCTGAAGGTCGAGACCTTCCAGGGCCTGGACCTAGCCGGCGCGGCGACGGCGGCCGAGCCGGCCAAGAACGCGTCGTTCAGCTGGGGCCGGCCCCAGCGCCAGATGCGCACGACCTCGATGCGCTGGACCGGCGCGCTGACCCCGACCGAGACCGGCGTCCACCGCTTCACGGTCAGCGGCGAGGGCGGCTACCGGGTGATCGTCGACGGCGAGACCGTGGTCGACGCCTGGACCCGTGCCAAGGACTCCGCGCCTGACGGCGAGGTGGCCCTGACGGCCGGCAAGGCCAGCGCCATCGTCGTCGAGGCCAACCAGTCGGGCGAGCGGGGCGACCTGCGCCTGCAGTGGAGCCGCCCCAGCCGCGGCGCCGACGCGGCCCTGGCGGCCGCGAAGGATGCAGACCTGGTGGTGTTCGTCGGGGGGCTGACCGCCAAGCTCGAGGGCGAGGAGATGTCGGTGCGGGCCCCCGGCTTCGTCGGCGGCGACCGCACCAGCCTGGACTTGCCCGCCCCGCAGGAGGCCCTGCTGGAGCGGTTGAACACCACCGGCAAGCCAGTCGTCCTTGTACTGATGAATGGTTCGGCCCTCAGCGTGAACTGGGCCGACGCCCACCTTCCGGCCATCGTCGAGGCCTGGTATCCGGGCGGCGAGGGCGGTCGCGCGGTGGCCGGCCTGCTGGCGGGCGACTTCAGCCCCGCCGGCCGCCTGCCTCTGACCTTCTACCGCTCGGCCGACCAACTGCCGGCCTTCAAGGACTACGGCATGGCCGGCCGCACCTACCGCTATTTCGGCGGCGAGGCGCTGTATCCGTTCGGCCATGGCCTCAGCTACACGCGGTTCGCCTATGGCCGGGCGGTGCTGGAGCGCGCGGCGGTGAAGGCTGGCGAGGCCCAGACGGTGTCGGTCGACGTCACCAACAGCGGCGCGCGCGACGGCGACGAGGTGGTGCAGCTCTACGTCTCGCGCGACGTGGCCGGCGCGCCGGTGCGGTCGCTGCACGGCTTCCAGCGGGTGCATCTGAAGGCCGGCGAGACGCGGCGGGTGAGCTTCCCGCTGGACGGCGTCGCGATGAGCGTGGTGGCGGCCGACGGTTCGCGGTCGATCGCGGCCGGGCCGGTCAAGCTGTGGATCGGCGGCGGGCAGCCCGTGGCGCGGCCGGGGCTGGCGAAGCCGGCGGGCATCGAGGCGCGGTTCGAGGTGACGGGCAGCAAGGCGTTGGCGAACTGAGCGGGGACATGCCCTCGTGGCGTGTCCCCATCGGCATCCACGGAGCCAAGACCTGGGGACACGCCGCAAGGGCATGTCCCCGGTCGGCTCACCCCACCCGCACCAGCAACCCCAACTCCCCCGCCTTCATCACCGCCTCCTGCCGCTTGACCACGCCCAGGCGTTTCTTGGCGGCTTCGATGTGGTGGTGGACCGTGCGGGGCGAGAGGGTGAGGATCGCGCCGATCTCCCAGTCGGTCTTGCCCCGGCTGGCCCAGTACAGGCACTGGGCCTGGCGTTCGGAGATCACGCCGTAGTCCGGCCCATCGACGACATTGTCGTCCTTCAGCTCCCAGTGCTTGAGCATGATCGTGCCAAACACCGTGGCCAGGCTCTCGATCACGGCGCGGGCGGTGGGGTCGGTGGTGGTGGCCGCCGTGGCCATGCGGATCAGCACCTCGTGGCCGGCCGGGCCGAACACCCGCACCACGAAGCCGTCGTTCATGCCGAACTCGGACGCCTCGCCCCACATGGCCTGGGCGCGGTTGTCGCCCAGCGGCTTGGCGTCGGTCCAGGCGAAGGACCGGCCGGATTTCTGCAGCAGCTGGATGCACGGGTCGTGGACCACATAGCGTTCGCCCCAGTAGCGGGCGTCCCAGGCGTCGAAGTCGCGGCGGGCCAGGGTGGGCGGCTCGCGGCCCAGCTGCTCGGCGTTGATCAGGGTGGCGCAGAAGCGGTCATAGCCGAACGCGGCGAGCGCCCGCCCGAAATGGGCCTCGACCTCGTCGGGCGTCGCGTAGTGCGGCGCCTTGCTGAGAAAGCTCCAGGCTTGCTGTTCGGCCGTGTTCAACACGCGGATATGCTCGCCCCGTTGGGACGCTCAGACTAGGGGAGGGCGGGGGGATGGGCCAGGGGGCGGGAGTCTCTGTGGTGAGACGGTGGCTCACCTACTTGCCCCCACCTGACGGCTTCGCCGTCTGTCCGCCCCCATAGGGGGCTGAGGACGCCCCTCTTCCCCCTTTGGGGGAAGACGATCGCGAAGCGATCCGTAGGGGGCAAGTGTTCGCCGAACCTACGCCGCCGGCTTGCGCCGCAGCCTCGCCAGCCGCCGCAGCCTACGCCAGAACCGCGTCTTCTCCGGCTCGGGATACGGCTGCAGGTTCTTGTAGAACTCCTCGGCGCAGGCGCGCCACGAGAAGCCCTCGGCGAACTTGCGGACCGTGACGTGGTCGATGTCGAGACACGCCAGGCAGGCCTCGCGCAGGCCGTCGGTCTGGCCGGGGGCCAGCACGCCGGCGTTCGAGCCGGGGATGATGTCGATGGGGCCCGGGGCCGAGAACGCCGCCACCGGGACGCCGGCGGCCATGGCCTCCAGGATCACCAGGCCGAAGGTGTCGGTCAGGGACGGGAAGCAGAAGACGTCGGCGCAGGCGAAGTAGCGGGCCAGCTCCTCGCCGAACTTGGCGCCGGCGAAGACCACGTCCGGATACTTCTCGGCCAGCTCCTCGCGTTGCGGGCCGTCGCCGACGATCACCTTGGTGCCGGGCAGGTCCAGGCTGGCGAAGGCCTCGATGTTCTTCTCGACGGCCACGCGGCCGACATTGAGGAAGATCGGTCGGGCCAGGCCCTCGAACACGTCGGCGTCGCCCTGGACGCGCGGCTTGAACACGTCGGTGTCGACGCCGCGCGTCCAGGGCGAGATGTTGCGGAAGCCGTGGCGGATCAGCTCGTCGCGCATGGTCGGGGTGGCGACCATCAGCCGGCCCGACGGCTTGTGGAACCAGCGCATGTAGGTGTAGCCGGCCGACAATGGCAGCGGGAGACGAGCCGACACGTACTCAGGGAATCTTGTGTGGTAGCTGGTCGTGAACGGCAGCTTCCATTCCAGGCAGATGCGGCGGGCGGCCAGGCCGATCGGGCCCTCGGTGGCGATGTGGATCGCCTCGGGCTCGAACGACTTGAAGCGCTCCATCACCGGCTCGTAGGCGCCGATGGCCAGCTTGATCTCCGGATAGGTCGGAAGCGGGAAGGTGGGGAACTGGTCGGGGCTGACGACATCGACCTCATGGCCCATGGCTTTCAGCTCGGCCATCACCTTGGTGAGGGTCCGAACCACGCCGTTGACCTGCGGTTCCCAAGCATCTGTGGCGAGTAGTATCCGCATCAGGCGGCGGCAGGCTCCGCTATAGGGGGCTCGACGACGAGCGCCCGCGCCCGGTCGATCACCGACCAGGACCTAAGCTTGGACCATTCCAGGATTTCGAGCCGTCCGTCCATATGTTCCACGAGCGCGGTGCAGCTTTCCACCCAGTCGCCGTCGTTCACATAGAGCACGCCGTCGATTTCGCGCATCTCGGCCTTGTGGATATGTCCACAGATCACGCCGTCGACGCCGCGCCGACGGGCTTCGTCGGCGACCGCGGCCTCGAAATTCTCGATGAATTGCAGCGCGTTCTTCACCTTGACCTTCAGATAGGCCGAAAGACTCCAGTAGCCGAACCCCAGCTTGCGTCGTGCGCGATTGAGCAAGGTGTTCAGCATCAGGATCGTTCTGTACGACCAGTCGCCCAGGAAGGCCAGCCACTTGGCGTGCTGCACCACCCCGTCGAACTCGTCGCCATGGACCACCAGGTAGCGCTTGCCGTCGGCCGCTTCGTGGATCACGTCGCGGGCCACCACCACCCCGCCGAAGTGGGTGCCGCAGAAGTCGCGGACCCGGTCGTCGTGGTTGCCGGGCACGTAGATCACCTCGACGCCCTTGCGCGCCAGACGCAGGATCTTCTGCACCACGTCGTTGTGGCTCTGGGGCCAGTACCAGCCGCTGCGCAGCTTCCAGCCGTCGATGATGTCGCCCACCAGGTAGAGCTTGTCGCACTCGACGTGGCGGATGAAGTCCAGCAGCAGCTCGGCCTGGCAGCCGCGCGTGCCCAGGTGCACGTCGCTGATGAAGATCGAGCGGTAGTGGCGGATCTCGATGTCGGTGACCATGTGCCCCTCCGGCGGTTCAGGTCGGCGTTCGGGAACCGATCCCCCCGGACCGGCCATGACCCCCCGATTGCAAGGGAGGGCGCTTCGTCCGGCGATTAAGCTGATTGCATGTCGCTTTCGTGAAACGTCGTTCAGCACACGGCGCGACGCTGCGCCGCACCAACGCCCGAAATTTCACCATTGGATAAATCTTGTAGGACAAGGCAAAGCTTTACATGCGCTGTGCTGTTGCAGCGCAACATCGCTTTGACTAGATCAGGGTCATGGACGCCGCTCGCCTCGCCAAGGATACGCCCAAGTCGCTGAAGACCCGGGCGCGGATTCTCGACTGCGCGATGCGTCTGATCGCGGAGATCGGCTATCACGCCGCGACCAATCCGGTGATCGCCGACGCCGCGGGCCTGACGCGCGGAGCGATGCTCTACCACTTCCCCACCCGCGAGGCCTTGGTCGAGGCGGCCGTGGCCCACGTCCAGGCCGAGCGCTCGGCCCTGTTCCGCGCCGCCGCCGAGAACCTGCCGCCGGGCGGCGACGTCACCGAACACGCGATCGACAGCTACTGGGACCTGCTGCACACCGTGCCGTTCCTGGCCTTCGCCGAGCTGGAGGCCGCGGGCCGCACCGATCCGGCTGTCCAGGCCCTGCTGGCCCCGGCCCAGGCCGAGTTCGACCGCGCCCAGGCCGGCGACCACTTCCTGAAGATCCTCCACGCCGGGGCGGGGCCGCGCTTCCAGGCCAGCCGGGACCTGGCGCGGTTCATGCTGGAAGGCCTGGCGAAGGCGTCGCTGACCTACGACACCGACGGGCGGCGGGAACGGCTGCTGATGCTGATCAAGCGGGCCACGCACATGCTGAACCGCAAGGGGGATGTGCAGGATCTTTGGCCGGATTGAGTTCAGTCCCCGGCGAGCGGATCCGGACGCTCGTAGACGACTTCGGGCAGATCAGCGGCGATCACCTCGAGGCAGAGGTTCTGGCCACCCAGCAGGAAATGCCGCAGCACACCGTCGCTCAGGCCTGTCAGCCCCGCGGCCATCTCGTCCAGATAGGCGCTCTGGGCGATCTCGTAGGCGAAGGCGACGGGAGCGCCCTCTTCGGCCCGCTGGTTCCAGTAGGGAAGAAGTTCGCGCTCGTCGCAGACACGATAGCTGACGGGATCTTCGACTACGATCCAGGCCGCGCCGCTGTCGCCGTCGTATTCGGCGATCAATCGCCGCCCCACACTGGGCCGGTAGCGGATGTCGAACAGGTCTCCGCCGCCCTTCCATCCGCCGCGCCATCCCAGCAAGGCGTCGAGAGCGATGAACCCGGACGGCATCCGGGCGGTCTTTCGCGTCTCGCTCGTCATGGCTTGGGCGTCCCTTCTGGCGCCAAGCAGGCCGGCGCGAAAACTTCGGCTTCTTTGGGAAAGACCATCCGCCTCGGATGGGCCGCGCCTTGAAACCTTGGTGGATCGGAGCTCTGGCGTCTGGCCGTGTCAAGGCGCGGCCCTGCCGCCGGCGGATGACGTCAGGGGTCTTTCCGGAAAAGGCGCGTTCTGAATCCTCTCTCCATGAGAGAGGGGTTTCACGCTCAGCCGTCCGCCCGCGGCGGTCCCGCCAGGAACGCCCGCACCTCGACCGGGGCGCGGCAGGCGACGGCGGCCTTGCGGGCCCAGGACAGGGCTTCGTCCAGATCGGCGGTTTCCAGCACCCAGAAGCCGCCCACGTGCTCCTTGGCCTCCAGGTACGGTCCGTCGGTGATCAGCACCTGGCCGTCGGGGCGCGCCCGCAGCGAGGTCGCGCGGCCGGCCGGCTCCAGGCCGCCGACGAAGGCCCTGACGCCGGCGGCCACCATCGCCTCGTTGAGGGCGCGGATGTCGCGGTGCATCGCTTCGTCCTCGGCGGAGGCGTCGTAGTCGTCGGGGTGGTGAATAGCGACCAGGTATCGGGTCATGACGTCTCCTTGCGGCGATCGGACGGGCCGCCTTTCCTGGGATGACGAACGAGCGAACTTGAAATCGACGAGGCCGTCCATGAAATCGTCGGTCACAACCGCCCGTCGGCCGCTCTTGAGCTTTCGAAGGCGGCCGTCGGGGAGAAGGCAGGCCTGTGGGTGACTACGCCTTCAACGCCCTCGGCAGCACTGTCGCGAAATAGTCCAGCTCGGCCGGGCTGGCCGTGCCCACGCGGATCCAGGTCGGGTGGCGGGGGCTGTCGAACACCCGCACCTCGACGCCCATCGACGCCAGGGTCTTCTGGAAAGCCAGGTTCGGCCGGCCGCAGTTCACGAACACATAGGTGCCGTGCGAGGGCAGGTGTTCCAGGCCGTTGGCCTCGCAGATCGCGTAGATCTTCTTCCGGCAGCCCTCGAGATAGGCCTTGGTCCCGGCGAGATAGGCCGGGTCGCCGTAGCAGGCCAGGGCGGCGGCCAGGCCGGGGCGGCCCTTGTGGGTGGGGATAAGGCTCTTCAGCTGCTTGATCCGCTCGGGCTGGGCGATCACGAAGCCGACCCGCAACCCGGCCATGCCGTAGACCTTGGAGAAGGTGCGGGCCACGACCACGTCGTGACCGTCGCGCACCAGGTCGACCATCGAGTGGCGCGCGGGATCGGGGCTGATCTCGATATAGGCCTCGTCGACGATCACCGGGCAGGCCTTGGCGGTCTCGACGCAGAAGGTCCGCAGGGCGTCGGGGTCCAGCAGCAGGCCGGTCGGGTTGTTAGGATTGCAGACATAGACGGCGCCGGCCCCGGTCTTCCGCGCCGCCAGCGCCGGCAGGTCGATCTGCTGGTCGGCGGCCAGCTGGACCCAGTCCAGTTTCGCGCCCTGGCGCTGGGCGTAGAGCAGGGGCGTGGCGTAGCTCGGTTGGGGCGAGACGACCGGGCCCCTGGCGGAAAAGGCCGTCGACAACAGCGACAGCGCCTCCAGCGAGCCGTTGCACAGCCCCACCTGGTCGGGCGACACGCCTTCCCGTTTCGCTATGGCCGCGACCAGCGGCGGCTCCAGCTCCCAGGCGTAGTAGGCGGCTTCCTCGACGGCCTTCAGCGCGGCCTTCTTCGCAGCGGGGCTGGGGCCGTAGGGGTTCTCGGTGACGCCCAGATGGGCGCGGATGGCCGGAGGGGCCTTGGGATCGACCGAGGTCTCGGCGGCGCCCGCCAGGCCGGGCGATAGCGCCGCGCCGCCGATCAGCAGTCCGAAGGCCGTGCGCCGCGTCGCGTCCATGATCTTGCTCCCCAACACCAGGCCGGCAGTTGAGGGTGCGATCGTGACAGGATCAACCGGTGTGGATCGGCAAGGCCGTCGTGAACTTGATCTGCTCCATCGCGAAGCTGGAACTGACGTCGGTGAGCGGGGCGGTGGCGATCAGGCGGCGGTAGAAGCGGTCATAGGCGGCGATGTCGCGGACCACGACCTTGAGCAGATAGTCGACGTCGCCGCTCATCCGATAGAACTCGACCACCTCGGGCAGGGCCTTGGCCCCGGCCGCGAAGGTGGCCAGCCACTCTTCGTCATGCCGGCCGGTCTTCACCGCCACGAACACCGTCAGCGACAGATCCAGGGCCTCGCGGTCGATCAGGGCGACGCGGGCGGTGATCACCCCGGTGTCCTGCAGCCGCTTGACCCGCTTCCAGCACGGCGTCTGGGACAGGCCCACCCGCTCGGCCAGCTCGGCGATGGGCGTGGTGGCGTCCTGCTGCAGGATGGCCAGCAGGCGGCGGTCGATCTGGTCGAGAGTGATCATTCTCTGTGCGGGCCCGTTGGGAGAATGGAATTCTCCATAACTGCCACGAGCGCGCGTCTTCGACCATGTCATTCTCGCGAAGCGCGGCATTCTGAAAGGACGTGCCATCCCGGGGATTCCCATGCTCGACGTCTTCACCCGCCATCCGCGTTCGGTCGACGAGACCTACAGCGAGCACATGGCCGTGGCCTGGAGCTTCGCCTTCCCGATGCTGCTGGGCGGCCTGGCCTGCTTCGTCCACGGCATCTTCCCGTTCCTGTTCGAGACCACCGGCAGCCGCTGCGTGAAGCTGCTCTACACCCGCATCGCCAACCGAGGCCGCAAGTCGGCGGGCGGCGAGGTCCCGAACTGGGCGGCCTTCGACGCGGTGATCTGAGTTTGTAAATCCCTCTCTCATGGAGAGAGGGATCTATAGCGGCGGCTTCCGACCCCGATGTGAGCCTCAGCTGTACAAGCTTGTCAGGAAACGTCGTCGGCGGAGCAAATTCTCCCCCTTGGCGGCGGCGCGTCGCTAGCCCATCGTCCGCGCCGAGAGTCGGGAGGACTGCATGAATTTCTGGAACCGCCGCAAGGCGATCGACACGGCCAGCGGCGATCCCGCCCACGCGCTGAAGAAGACCCTGAGCTGGTACCACCTGATCGCCCTGGGCGTGGGGGCCATCGTCGGCACCGGCATCTACACCCTGACCGGCGTCGGCGCGGGCTTGGCCGGGCCCGGCGTGATGCTGTCGTTCCTGATCGCCGGGGCCGTCTGCGCCTGCGCGGCCCTGTGCTACGCCGAGCTGTCGACGATGATCCCGGCCTCGGGCAGCGCCTACACCTACAGCTACGTGGCCATGGGCGAGCCGGTCGCCTGGTTCGTGGGCTGGAGCCTGATCCTCGAATACACCCTGGTCTGCGCCGCCGTGGCGGTGGGCTGGTCGGCCCACGCCGCCGGCCTGTTCCGCATGGCCGGATTTCCCGAATTCCTGCTGGCCGGCCCGCACGTCATCCTGGACGACGGCACACGCGGCCTGATCAACCTGCCGGCCGTGATCATTTCCTTCGCCGTCGCCGGGCTGCTGGCCCTGGGCACCAAGGAGAGCGCCACGGTCAACATGGTGCTGGTGGTGATCAAGATCACCGCCCTGGCCATCTTCGTGGCCCTGTGCCTGCCGGCCTTCGACGCCAGCCACTTCACGCCGTTCATGCCGCAGGGCTTCGCCGCCCATACGGTGGCCGGGGGCGGCGCGGACGGGATCAAGGTGGGGGTCATGGCCGCCGCCAGCCTGATCTTCTTCGCCTTCTACGGCTTCGACGCGGTGTCGACCGCCGCCGAGGAGACCAAGAACCCCAAGCGCGACCTGACCATCGGCATCGTCGGCTCGATGCTGGTCTGCACCCTGATCTACATGGTGGTGGCCGCCGTCGCGATCGGCGCCTCGCGGGCCGAGGTGTTCTCCAAGAGCGAGGCCCCGCTGGTCTTCATCCTGGAGACACTGAACCAGCCGAGGATGGCCCAGCTGGTGGCCCTGGCCGCTGTGGTCGCCCTGCCGACCGTGATCCTGGCCTTCATGTACGGCCAGAGCCGGATCTTCTTCGTGATGGCGCGCGACGGCCTGCTGCCGCCGGCCCTGTCGCGGGTGAACCCCAAGACCGGCACCCCGGTGCTGATGACCCTGCTGACCGGCGCCCTGGCGGCGGTGCTGTCGGGACTGCTCTCGCTGAAGGACATCGCCGAGCTGGCCAACGCCGGCACCCTGGCGGCCTTCATCGCCGTGGGCCTGTCGGTGATCATCCTGCGTCGGCGCGAGCCGAACCGCCCCCGCGTGTTCTCCACGCCGCTGTGGCAATTGGTGGCGCCCGGCGCCATCCTGGGCTGTCTCTATCTGTTCTACAGCCTGCCGGCCAAGACCCAGCTCTATTTCCTGTACGCCCACCTGATCGGGGCGGCGGTGTACTTCCTGTACGGGGTGCGACGTAGCGCCCTGGCGCGGGCCGAGGCCGGGAAGGTGTAGAACCGTTCGCGTTAACCGCGTTCCCTGGGGGTGATTTTGCGGCGTCTCGTCCTGCCCTGGTTCTGTAGACCCAGCATCCTGGCCCTGTTCGTCGCCGTCCCGCTGGTCGCG
The DNA here is from genome assembly GCF_056397765.1 of Caulobacter sp. 05L422. NCBI lineage: Bacteria > Pseudomonadati > Pseudomonadota > Alphaproteobacteria > Caulobacterales > Caulobacteraceae > Caulobacter > Caulobacter sp. 05L422. The sequence goes on from NZ_JBFTOB010000003.1 coordinate 199,552, forward strand.
TGCGGTGGTGGGGGCGGAGGCGGTGGCGGGGGTCCCGCGCCGGGCGTCGTCACACCGCCCCCGCCGCCTCCACCCCCGCCGCCGCCGCCCCCTCCGACCTATCCCACCTCCGGCAGCGCCGAGTACCAGCGCGGCTGGAACCTCGGGGCGATCCACGCCGAGGCCGCCTACGCCAAGGGCGCGACCGGCCAGGGGATCACCGTGGCGGTGGTCGACACCGGGGTGGACGCCAGCCAGCCCGACCTGGTCGGAGCGGTGTCGCCGGACTCCATCGACATCATCGGGCGTGGGGCCCTGGTCGGCTCCAGCCGCCACGGCACGCGGGTGGCCGACATCATCGCCGCGCGCTTCAACGGGTCGGGCACGATCGGCGTCGCCTACGCCTCGACCATCCTGTCGATCCGGGCCGACGACAGCAGCGTGTCCACCCCCGGCTGCCCCGAATGCGTCTTCGATTCCGACGATCTGGCCGCCGCCCTGGACTACGCCGTCGCCAAGGGCGCCAAGATCGTCAACCTGTCGCTGGGCGGCGACGGGCCCGAGGGGCCCAGGTTCGAGGCCGCCCTGACCCGCGCCGCCGCCGCCGGGACCGTGGTCGCCGTCTCGTCAGGCAACGACGGGAACGCTGATCCGTCCTGGCCGGCCCGCTACGCCACGGACCCGCGCTATGCCGGCTCGGTGATCGCGGTCGGCGCCCTGACCCAGGCCGGGGTGATGGCCAGCTATTCCAACAAGGCCGGCGTCTCGGCCAACGGCTATCTGTCCGCCCCCGGCGACGACATCGTGACCGACTGCGGGAGCACGGGCTGCGCGGTGGTGTCCGGCACTTCGTTCGCCGCGCCGCAGGTCTCGGGCGCCCTGGCCCTGCTGATGCAGGCCTTCCCCAACCTGTCGGGACGCGACGCGGTCGACATCCTGCTGCGCACCGCCAGCGATCTGGGCACGGCCGGGACCGACTCCACCTACGGCCGGGGCGGCCTGGACCTGGCCCGGGCCTTCGCGCCGGTGGGAACCAGCAGCCTGTCCCTGCCCGACGGCGCGACGGCGCCCCTGACCCCGCCTGGCGTCGGCGGCAATGTCGGCGCGGCCTTCGGCTCGGCCCTGCAGCGGGCCGACGGCCTGCGCACGGTGATCCATGACGACTACAAGCGCCTGTTCTCGGTGAACCTGGCCGACGGCATGCCGGGCGACCGGCGCGGCGCCCTGCTGACCCCGCCGCCGATCCAGGCCTCCAGCCAGGTGGTGCTGGGCGGACCGGCCCTGGGCGGGCTGAATCTGGCGGTGTCGGTCGAGGGGCCGATCTTCGACGAGCGGGCCCACGAGCCCGAGCCGTCCCTGACCCTGGGCCCCCAGCCGATGCGCTCGATGCGGGTGCAGGCCGCCTATGGCCGCCTGAGCCTGTCCAACTGGAGCGGCGAGGGCGGGGCCCCGGCGCCGGCCGGTCCGGCGGGGCGCGACGCGTTCCAGACCATCGCCCAGCCCGACCGCAGCACCCAGGCCGCCGTGCGCCTGGGCCGCTTCGCCCTGCTGGCCGAACAGGGCTCGGCCCATCCGCGCCGGCCGCTGCAGATCGCCGAGATCGAGGGCTCCAGCTACACCTCGGCCACCGGCATGGTGCAGGTCGGCGACGCGGTGATCAGCCTGACCGGCGGGGCGCTGGACGAGCCGTTGGGGCCGCTGGGCTCGTACCTGACGCCGGGCACCACCCTGGCCCTGCCGGCCAGGACCCGGTTCGGGGCCGCGGCGCTGGACTTCTATCCGCGCCCCGGCCTGACCCTGCACGCCGACCTGTCGGTGGGACGGACGGGCGTCGAGGGCGGCCTGCTGTCGCTGGACAGCGCCATCAGCAGCGCCTGGCGGCTGGAAGCCGGCGCCGACTGCCGCTTTATCGGCTGGACCTGCTCGCGCCTGACCTTCGGGGTCTCCCAGCCCCTGCGCATCGAGAGCGGCAAGTTCCAGGCCGTGCTGGCCGACGTGCCGCTGGCCTATGACGACCCGCTGACCTTCTCGACCCGCCGCTTCAGCGCCGCCCCCGACGGCCGCGAGATCGACCTCAGCCTGGGCGTTGAGCGGGCCTTCGGACCGTGGCGGTCGCTGGTGGTGCGCACCAGCCTGGCCCTGCAGCCGGGCCATCAGGCCGAGGCGGGGCCGGAGGTCGGGGCCCTGGCCACCTGGCGGTCGCGCTTCTAACCCTCTTTCCTTCTGGCGTTCCGCCGCTACAGTCCGCTCAAAACAAGTGTTTGAAGTGGAAGGAACGCCATGGCCCTCGACCTCGAGACCCGCGAGCAGTTGATCGACACCGTCCGCCGGTTCGTCGCCGAGCGGCTGCGTCCGATCGAGGCCAAGGTCGCCGAGGACGACGCGGTGCCGGCCGAGATCATCGAGGAGATGAAGGGCCTGGGCCTGTTCGGCCTGTCGATCCCGGAAGAGTTCGGCGGCCTCGGCCTGAACATGGAAGAAGAATGCCTGGTCGGCATCGAGCTGGGCCGCGCCTCGCCCGCCTTCCGCTCGGCGTTCGGCACCAATGTCGGCATCGGCAGCCAGGGGCTGGTGATGTTCGGCACGGACGACCAGAAGGCCAAGTGGCTGCCCGGCATTGCCTCGGGCGAGATCGTCACCTCGTTCGCCCTGACCGAGCCCGAGGCCGGCTCCGACAGCGCCGCGGTCCAGACCCGGGCGACGCTGGACGGCGACGAGTACGTGCTGAACGGCTCCAAGCGCTACATCACCAACGCCGGCAAGGCCTCGCTGTTCACGGTGATGGCCCGCACCAATCCCGAGGTGAAGGGCGGCTCGGGCGTCTCGGCCTTCCTGGTCCCGCGCGACCTGCCGGGTCTTTCGGTCAGCAAGCCCGAGAAGAAGATGGGCCAGCAGGGCGCCCACATCCACGACGTGACCTTCGACAACGTCCGCGTGCCGGCCTGGAATCGGCTTGGCGAAGAGGGCGAGGGCTTCAAGGTGGCCATGCAGGTGCTGGATCGCGGCCGGCTGCACATCTCGGCGGTCTGCGTGGGCGTGGCCGAGCGGCTGCTCGCCGACTGCGTGGCCTATGCCGGCGAGCGCAAGCAGTTCGGCGCGCCGCTGGCCAGCTTCCAGATGGTCCAGGCGATGATCGCCGACAGCAAGACCGAGGCCCTGGCCGCGCGCGCCCTGACCCTGGAGACCGCCCGCCTGCGCGATACCGGCGTGGGCGTGACCCTGGAGGCGGCGGCGGCCAAGCTGTTCGCCTCGGAGATGGTGGGCCGGGTCGCCGACCGGGCGGTGCAGATCTTCGGCGGGGCCGGGTATGTCGCCGACTACGGCATCGAGCGCCTGTATCGCGACGTGCGGATCTTCCGGATCTACGAGGGCGCCAGCGAGATCCAGAAGCTGGTCATCGCCCGCGAGACGCTGAAGCGGGGCGGGTAGGGGCGTTCTAGACACCCCAAACGCAAAACGCCCCCGCTGGCCCCAGGCCGGAACGTCCCCTGTAAGGACGCTCCGGCGGAGCCAGCGGAGGCGTATTAAGATCCCCGAGAGGGGAGCTTTTAGATTTACGCGCCGCCCGGGAAGCGGAACGGAACCTTCACGGTGCCGGTCTTGGCGCCCATCGGCAGCTTTTCAGCGATGCACATGGCGGCCTTGTCGAAACCCTTGCCCGCGGCGCTGTTGTCCACGACCTTGCATTCCGTGAGCTTGCCGGCGTCGGCGGTGCATTCCAGCATCACCTGGGCGGCGTCGCGCGTGTTGGCGAATTGTTGCAGGCAACGGCCCATTTGGTCTTCAAAGCCACCAGCCGCCGAGGCGGCTTGAGCGACAAAAAAGCTGCCAGCGATTCCCGCGGCAATAGCGATCGGATATTTCATCCCGCTGCTCCTAATAGTGTGTCTCGCCCTTCGGACGGTCGCGTCGTCCGGACGCCTGAGCTTTTTCGCAGAAGCGAGTTAAAATATTCTGAGTCACGAGAAGATAGTTTTATTTACTCATTGGTAACCACGGTTATTCGGCGAATACAGCCGTTTCACTTGAAACTAGACTCTGATTTCGACTTTTAAGACTCCGCCCCGGAAGGGCGCGACTCACGCGCGCGCGCGGGCATTTCCTGACTCGTGGAGTCCGGCGGGTCCTGCCGGCCAGGAAAAGGCGGAAAATAGCGGGGGTGCGACAGGCCCTGCGGCAAAGGCTCTTAACCAAAGTCAGGAACTATTAGGAATATGTCGTGATGATCCCCCTCGACGTTGGTGATCCGTGCGCACGGAACGCCGCTAGAGGGGACCAAACCGATGAAGCGCTTCCGGCTCGTCGATCTGCCATTGATCATCAAAATCGGCTTCGCGCCGGCTTTCGCCCTGCTGATGCTGGCCCTGATGGCCGGGGGGGCCATCGTCGTCCAGAAGAGCCAGTCCGCCGCGCTCAAGCAGGTGGTCGAGCAGGACATGCGGATCAACAGCGAAATCCAGTCGCTGTCGCGCCGCATCACCAAGGCGCACGGCACGCTCTATCAGATCCTGGCCTCGAAGGCCGATCCGATGGCCCCGCCGGCTGGTCCCCGCATCGCCGAGCTGCTCGCCGAGTTCGACGCCCTGGGCAAGGAAGTGAAGGGCCTCTCGTCCAAGCTGCCCGCCTCCGAGCGTCCCAAGATCGACTCCCTGGTCAAGTCGCTCGACGAATGCCGCAGCGCCATCGACACGGTCAGCGGCATGATCGACGTCGACACCGGCATGGCCATGAGCTTCGCCGGCAGCTTCGAAGACACCTACGTCAAGATGGCCGCCCAGCTGCAGAAGGTCGTCGACGACGCCGCCGTCCGCGCCACGACCCAGGCCGCCAAGCGCCAGTCCGAAGCCGCCGCCGCGATGAGCGCCACGATCGTCATGTCGCTGATCACCCTGCTGGCGGTCGCCGGCCTGGCCTTCATGACCGTGATGACCACCCGCAAGTCGATCGGCGACATCGCCGGCGCGACCGAGAAGCTCTCCAAGGGCGACAACACGATCGACCTGGAGAAGATGACCCGCGGCGACGAGCTGGGCGCCATCGTCCGCTCGCTCAAGGTCTTCCGCGACAATCAGATCCACCTCGAGCAGATGCGCGCCGAGCAGGAGAAGAACGCGGCCCTGACCGCCGACGAGCGTCGCGCCAAGGAAGAGTCCGCCGCCGCCGCCGCCCGCGAGAACGCCCTGGTGGTGTCGTCGCTGGCCGAAGCGCTGGAGCACCTGGCCAAGGGCGACCTGACGTTCCGCGTCCAGGCCGACTTCCCGGGCGACTACCGCAAGCTGAAGGACGACTTCAACGCCGCCATCACCCAGCTGCAGGAAACCATCAAGGTCATCGCGGCCTCGACGGACGGCCTGCGCACCGGCGCCGACGAAATCGCCCACGCTTCGGACGACCTGTCGCGCCGCACCGAGCAGCAAGCCGCCTCGCTGGAAGAGACCGCCGCCGCCCTGGACGAGCTGACCGCCACGGTGCGCCGCACCGCCGGCGGCGCCAAGCAGGCCTCGGAAGTGGTTTCCAGCACTCGCGGTGAAGCCACCCATTCGGGCCAGGTCGTGCACCAGGCCGTCTCGGCCATGAGCGCCATCGAGGACTCGTCCAAGCAGATCAACCAGATCATCGGCGTGATCGACGAGATCGCCTTCCAGACCAACCTGCTGGCCCTGAACGCCGGCGTCGAGGCGGCTCGCGCCGGTGACGCCGGCCGCGGCTTCGCGGTCGTGGCCCAGGAAGTCCGGGCCCTGGCCCAGCGTTCCGCTGAAGCGGCGAAGGAGATCAAGACGCTGATCTCGTCCTCGACCCAGCAGGTCAGCCAAGGCGTCAGCCTGGTCGGCCAGACCGGCGAGGCCCTGCAGCGGATCGTGGTCAAGGTCGGCGAGATCGACGCCCTGGTCACCGAGATCGCCGCCTCGGCCGCCGAACAGGCGACCGGCCTCAACGAAGTGAACACCGCCGTCAACCAGATGGACCAGGTGACCCAGCAGAACGCCGCCATGGTCGAGCAATCGACCGCCGCCACCCACTCGCTGAAGGGCGAGACCGGCGAGCTGGTGCGTCTGATCGGTCGCTTCCGGGTCGGCGACGGCCGCCAGCAGACCGCTTCCTACGAGCGTCCGCAGATGGCCGATCCCGCCCAACACGCCCCGGCCGCCAATCCGGTGGCTGAGCAACGCGCCCGCCTCAACGCCTTCGCCCGTCCCGGACGCGGCGGTGCGGCGACCGCCGCGGCCCCCGCCGCCGACGGCTGGGAGGAGTTCTGATGTCGACCGCGATCGCCCTGCCCGAAACCCTTGATCTGAAGGCTTCGGGTCCGCTCAAGCAGGCGTTCGTCGAACGTCGCGGCCAGGACATCGAAGTCCATGCCGACCAGGTCCGTCGTCTCGGCGGCCTGTGCCTGCAGGTCCTGCTCGCCGCCCGCAAGGCGTGGGACGAGGACGGCAAGCCTTTTCTGATCACCGCGCCTTCCGAGGCGTTCGTGGAAACCATCCGTCTGTTCGGGGCCGAAGGGGCCCTGCTGCGGACCGACCTTCAAGGAGCTGCATCGTGACGCGTACTGTCCTCACGGTCGATGACTCGCGTACGATGCGGGACATGCTGCGCATGGCCCTCGCCGGCGCCGGGTTCAACGTCGTCGAAGCCGTCGACGGCGAACACGGGCTGGAAGTGCTGTCCGCCCATCGCCCGGACGTGATCATCACCGACATCAACATGCCCAAGCTGGACGGCTTCGGCTTCATCGAGGCGGTGCGGGTCGACGACGACTATCGCGCCATCCCGATCCTGGTGCTGACCACGGAAAGCGACCCCAGCAAGAAGCAGCGGGCTCGCGAAGCCGGCGCGACGGGCTGGATCGTCAAGCCGTTCAATCCCGAAAAGCTCGTTGAGGCGATCCGTCGCGTCGCGGCCTGATCGTACGAGTGCTTTAGGTACTGAAATACCTTTGTAGGAAGTCGGGGAATGGACGAGCTAGAGGCCATCAAGGTCACCTTTTTTCAGGAATGCGAGGAACTGCTCGCCGATCTTGAAGGCGGTCTCCTGGCTATTCAGGACGGCAACGACGATAGCGACACCGTCAACGCCGTGTTCCGCGCCGTGCACTCGATCAAGGGCGGGGCGGGAGCCTTCGGCCTGGAGCCGCTGGTGCGCTTCGCCCACGTGTTCGAGACCCTGCTCGACGCGCTGCGGTCCAACGAGATCCCCGGCACGCCCGACCTGACCGCCCTGCTGCTGCGCGCCTCGGACGTGCTGGCCGACCATGTCAGCTCGGCCCGCGGGCTGGGCGTGGTCGACATGGACGCATCGGCCGCCATGGCCGCCGAGCTGAAGGCCGTCACCGATCCGTCGGCGGCCCCGGCTCCTGCCGCCGCCCCGCTGGTCGCCGCCCCTGTCGCCATCGTCGACGACGAGATGGGCATCACCTTCACCCCCCTCGTCGTCGGCGCCGATGACGACGGGATGGACGACGACGACATGGACTTCGGCTTCCAGCCGATGACCATCAGCCTCGACGCCCAAGCCGCAGACGCCTCGGTGCTGGACAATGTCTGGACGGTGTCGATCCGTCCGAAGTCGGACCTCTACCGCAAGGCCAACGAAACGGCCCTGCTGCTGCGCGAGCTGAGCCGCCTGGGCCCGATCCAGGCGACCCTGGACGACAGCGCCCTGCCGGCCCTGGAATTCCTCGACGCCGAAGCCGCCTATGTGACCTGGAGCGTCCGCCTCGAAACCGAGCAGGGCGAAGAGGCCATCCGCGAAGTCTTCGAATTCGTCGACGGCGACTGCGACCTGGAGATCACCCGCGGCGAGGCCCCGGTGGCCGACGTGCTGGCGACCCTGCTGGACGTGGCCGCCCCCGCTCCCGAACCCGTCTTCGAAGCCGCGCCCGTCGTGATCGAGACCCCCGTCGAAGCGCCGGTCGCCGTCGCTCCGGTGGTCGAGGCCGCGCCGCCGGCTCCCGTGGCCATCTCGGCTCCGCCGCCCGCCGCGCCCCCGGTCGCCGCCAACGCGCCGGCCGCCCCCGTGGCTCAGGGCGCCAAGCCGGCCCAGATCGACGTCCCCGGCCCGGGCCAGTCGGTGATCCGCGTCGATCCCGAGCGCATCGACCACCTGATCGACCTGGTCGGCGAGTTGGTCATCAACCAGGCCATGCTGGCCCAACGGGTCGGCGAATACGGCATCGCCCCCTCTTCGAACCTGGCCATGGGCCTGGATGAGCTGGAACAGCTCACCCGCCAGATCCAGGACAGCGTGATGGCCATCCGCGCCCAGCCGGTGAAGTCGGTGTTCCAGCGCATGCCGCGCCTGGTCCGCGAAGTCGCCAACATGACGGGCAAGCAGGCCCGCCTGGTGATGGACGGCGAGAACACCGAGGTCGACAAGACGGTCATCGAGCGTCTGGCCGATCCGATCACCCACATGCTGCGCAACGCCATCGACCACGGGCTGGAAAGTCCCGAGGAGCGCAAGGCGGCCGGCAAGAATCCCGAAGGCGTCGTGCGTCTGGCCGCCCTGCACCGCAGCGGCCGGATCGTCATCGAGGTCCAGGACGACGGCAAGGGCATCAACCGCGAGCGGGTGCTGTCGATCGCCGTCAACAAGGGCCTGATCTCGCCGGACCTGACCCTGACCGACGAAGAGATCGACAACCTGATCTTCCTCCCGGGCTTCTCGACCGCCGACAAGATCTCGGACGTTTCGGGTCGCGGCGTCGGCATGGACGTGGTCAAGCGTTCGGTGCAGGCCCTGGGCGGTCGCATCTCGATCTCCTCGCGTCCCGGCCTGGGCTCGACCTTCACGCTCAGCCTGCCGCTGACCCTGGCCGTCCTGGACGGCATGGTGGTCGACGTGGCCGGCGAGACCCTGGTCATCCCGCTGGCCTGCATCGTCGAAAGCCTTCGCCCGAAGGCCGAGGAAATCCGGCCCCTGGGCCCGACCGGTTCGGTCCTGGCCGTGCGCGACAGCTTCGTGCCGCTGATCGACGTGGGTCTGACCCTGAACTATCGCAGCAAGTCGCCGTCGGCGACCGAAGGCGTGGTGCTGCTGGTCGAAGGTGAAGACGGCTCGCGCGCCGCCCTGGTGGCCGACGCCATCCACGGCCAGCGCCAGGTGGTCATCAAGTCGCTCGAGCAGAACTACCAGCAGGTCGAAGGGGTCGCCGCCGCGACCATCCTGGGCGACGGCCGGGTGGCTCTGATCCTCGACGTCGACGCGGTGATCAACCTGCGCCGCCGCGGCCCGCCGCCTGCCGTCGATCCCACCCTCATCGCCGCGGAATAGCCCGATGACCGAACACCACACCACACCCAGCGCCGAAACCCGCGAACTGATCTCGTTCCGCGTGGGCGAGCAGGAATACTGCGTGGACATCATGGCCGTCCGCGAGATCCGCGGCTGGAGCCCGGCGACCACGCTTCCGCAGTCGCCCAGCTACATGCGCGGCGTGATCAACCTGCGCGGCGCGGTGCTGCCGATCATGGACCTGGCCTGCCGCATCGGCATGCCGACCACCGAGCCGAACGTGCGCAGCGTGTTCATCGTGGTCCAGGCCGGCGACCGCACGGTCGGCCTGCTGGTCGACGCGGTGTCCGACATCCTGTCGATCACCGACGACATGTGCCAGCCGACGCCGGACATCGCCTGCGAGAACGTCCGTCACTTCGTGAAGGGCATCATTTCCATCGAAGGGCGGATGATCAGCGAAATCTCGCTGGACCGCCTGCTCCCCGAGCGCGAGGCCCTGGCCGCCTAAGATGACCACACCCTCAACCTCATTCACGGATCGCCGCGAGGCCCTTGTCGATGGCGAGTTCGCCTTCACGACGGCGGACTTCAAGCGGATCGCGGCCCTGCTGTACGATCAGGCCGGCATCAGCCTGCCCGACAGCAAGGCGACGCTGGTCTATTCGCGCCTGGCCAAGCGCCTGCGCACCCTGGGCCTGAAGACCTTCGCCGAGTACTGCACGTTCGTCGCCCAGGACGGCAATGTCGACGAGCAGCAGCACATGCTCCGGGCCCTGACGACCAACGTCACGCGCTTCTTCCGCGAGCCGCACCACTTCGACGACCTGCGCGCCAGCATCCTGGAGCCCATGGCCGACAAGGTGCGGGCCGGCGGGCGCCTGCGCCTGTGGTCGGCGGCCTGCTCGTCGGGCCAGGAACCCTATTCGATGGCCTTCACCGTGCTGTCGGTGTGGCCGAACGCCGCCGATCTGGACATCCGGATCCTGGGCACCGACATCGACACCAACGTGCTGGCGACCGGCCGGACGGCTGTCTACGAGGAGACCCTCCTCGAGGGCATCCCCGGCAACATGCGCAGCCAGTATTTCGAGCGCGACGCCAGCGACCGCCGCAGCTTCCGCGTCTGCGAAGCCGCCCGGCAGATGGTGGCGTTCCGCGAGCTGAACCTGAACGGCCCGAGCTGGCCGATGAAGGGGCCATTCGACGCCATCTTCTGCCGCAACGTGGTGATCTATTTCGACGAGCCGACGCAAGAGCGGGTCTGGCAGCGCTTCGCGCCGCTGGTGTCGCCGGGCGGCAAGCTCTATGTCGGCCACTCCGAACGCGTGGGCGCGTCGGTCACGGCCTTTGAAAGCGCCGGCCTGACCGCCTATCGCAAGGCAGGAGGTCGCTGATGGCCAGGATTCGCGTTCTCGTCGTCGACGACTCCGCCACCATGCGGAGCCTGATCACGGCCGCCCTGACCCGCGATCCCGAGATCGAGGTGGTGGGCGCCGCCGGCGACCCGTTCGAGGCTCGCGGCATGATCAAGGCCCTGAACCCCGACGTCGTCACCCTCGACATCGAGATGCCGAACATGAACGGCATCGAGTTCCTCGAGAAGATCATGCGCCTGCGGCCGATGCCGGTGGTCATGGTCTCCAGCCTGACTCAGGCCGGGGCCGAGATGACCCTGCGCGCGCTGGAGCTGGGCGCGGTCGACTGCGTGGGCAAGCCCACCAACGCGACGGGCACCGCCGAGGCGCTTGCGGAAGTGGCCGACAAGGTCAAGGCCGCCGCCCGCGCTTCCGTGCGGACCAAGGCCGACGCCGGACCGGTGACCGCCCGCCGCCTGAACTACGTCCCCTCGGGCGACATCGTGGCGATCGGCTCGTCGACCGGCGGGGTGGAAGCCCTGCTGTCGATCCTGACCCAGTTCCCCGAGACCTGCCCGCCGACGGTGATCACCCAGCACATGCCGGCCACCTTCACCGCCAGCTTCGCCGCCCGCCTCGACCGGGCCAGCGGGGCCAAGGTGCAGGAAGCCGCCGACGGCGCCCTGCTGGAGCCGGGCAAGGTCTATGTCGCCCCGGGCGGCGCGACCCACCTGGAAGTCGTTCGCTCGGCCGGGCTGCGCTGCCGCCTGGTCCAGGGCGACCCCGTCAGCGGCCACCGGCCTTCGGTCGACGTGCTCTTCAATTCGGTGGCCCAGGCCGTCGGAGACAAGGCGGTCGGCGCCATCCTGACCGGCATGGGCCGTGACGGCGCGCAGGGCCTTCTGGCCATGCGCAAGGCCGGCGCCAGGACGGTCGGCCAAGACGAGCAGAGTTGCGTCGTCTACGGCATGCCTCGTACGGCTTTTGAACTCGGCGCGGTGGAGAAGCAGGTCACCCTGTCCTCCATGGGCCAAACCATTCTCGATCTGGCCTCCGCGAGGCGATGAACCCATGCCCCAAGCAAGCACCATTTCCGTTCTCGTCGTCGATGACCAGCTGACCATGCGGGCGTTGATCCGCAACGCCTTGCAGCAGATCGGTTTCAAGGACATCCGCGAGGCCCCCGACGGCGAGGAGGCTCTCAAGAACCTCCTGGCCAAGCCGGCCAACCTGGTCATCTCGGACTTCAACATGCCGAAGATGGACGGGCTGGCCCTGCTGCGCGCCGTGCGCTCGCACCCGCCGATCCGCCAGACGGCCTTCGTCATGCTGACCGGCCGGGCCGACCGCGAGCTGGTCCAGCGCGCGGTGCAGTTCGGCGTCAACAACTACTGCGTCAAGCCGTTCACCGTTCAGGGCCTGAAGGAAAAGATCGAACAGGTCTTTGGCCAGCTGACATGATCAATCGAGATCCCCACCCAGACGAGATGGGTCCGGCGATCAAGGTTCACGTCACCCAGGGCGAGAGCCACGTGTCGTCGGATCCTCAGGTGGTCATGACCACGGTGCTCGGCTCGTGCATCGCCGCCTGCCTGCGTGATCCGACCACCGGCATCGGCGGCATGAACCACTTCCTGCTGCCCGACACCGGCGGCCGCGCCAACAACGACAACGGCGACGCTGTCCGCTACGGCGCCTACGCCATGGAGCTGCTGATCAACGGTCTGCTCAAGAAGGGCGCCCGTCGCGACCGTCTCGAGGCCAAGATCTTCGGCGGCGGCAAGCTGTTCGACGGCCTTTCGGACGTCGGCGCCAGCAACGCCGCCTTCGCCGAGCGCTTCCTGCGCGACGAAGGCATTCCGATCGTGTCGTCCAGCACGGGCGGCCTGTCGGCCCGTCGCGTCGAGTTCTGGCCGGCGTCCGGCCGGGTTCGCCAACGCCTGGTCGCCGTCGACAACGCGCCGACCGAAGTCCGGCGTCCCGTCGCCCCCGCCCCCGCCGCCAGCAGCGGCGAACTGGAGCTGTTCTGATCCTATGACCGCCCAGCCGCTTGCCTTGACTGACGCTTACGAAACCCCTGGGCAGCTGCCCGTGGGCGAGCTTTCGCGTCGGCTGGCGGTAGAACTGATGGCGGCGGCGGCGATCTGCCGCGACTGCGAGCACATCGCCGGCGACCTGGCCGGCGGCGGCGCGGCGCTGGAGAACCTGTCGCGCCTGCAGGCCCTGGACGAATTGAGCCAGCGCCTGCACGGCCTGTCGGACGTCCTGGCCCGCATCGGCCAGCACGCTTCCGGGGAATGGAGCATGGCCGTCGAGCCGCTGCTCGAGGGGCTGGGCTTGGCCGACCTAGTGGTGCGTCTTCGCGACGCCGAGAACCATTCGGGCTGGGACGCCAAGGCCGGCGAACTCGACTTCTTCTAGGCCATGCGCGAACCGCTTCACGCCTCGACCCGCATCAATCTCGAAAAGGTCGAGGTGCTGCTCGTCGACGACAGCGTCCCGTCGCTGAACCTGCTGTCCCAGGTGCTGCTCGGCTTCGGCGTCGGGAACCTGACCCGGGCCGACAGCGCCAAGGCGGCCCAGACCCTGCTGCGCGAGCGCACCTTCGACCTGGTCATCAGCGCCACCAACATGGCCGGCGTCGACGGCTACGAACTGGTCAAATGGCTGCGCCGCGGCGCCCTGGAGGCTAACCGCTACCTGGCGGTGATCCTGGTCTCGGGCCACACCCCGCCCTCGCAGGTGTTCAAGGGCCGCGACGCAGGCGCCAATTTCACGATCGCCAAGCCGATCACCCCCAAGATCGTGCTGGAGCGCATCCTGTGGGCGGCCAAGGAAGACCGCCAGTTCGTCGAGTGCGAGACCTATCTCGGGCCTGACCGCCGGTTCAAGAACGACGGCCCCCCGGCCGGCGCCAAGGGGCGTCGCCGCGAGGATCCCCCGCAAGCGCTCCGTCCGCCGGGCGCCGCGGCGCAGGGTGCGGGCGACCCCGAGAAAGTGAAACCATGACCGCCCGCAAGTTCCGCGCTCCCAACCGCCTGTCGATGCTGGCCCGGGCCAACGGCGGCATGATGGCAAAGGACGCCCTGGCGGCCGCCGACGCGGCGCTGGAGCCGCTGCGCGCCGAATCCCTGGCGGTGCTGGACGCCGCCCTGGCCGAGATCGAGGGCCGGTTCGGCAAGTCGGCGGCGGCGACGCGCGCGGCCGGCGCCTATCAGGACCTCTACACCCTGGCCCTGCGTATCATCGACGTATCGGGCTTCCTGCCGGGCTCGTGCGTCGACCAGGCGGCGATTTCGTTCTGCGCCCTGATCGACAACTGCTCGGAAGCCAACGCCTGGCGCTGGGACGCCATCGACGTCCACATCAACGCGCTCCGGCTTCTGCGGACGACCGACCTCAGCCCCGACCAGCGACGCGCCGTGATCGACGGGCTCAACAAGGTCAGTCAACGGCGGATCGAAGAGGCCTGAGGATCAATGGCCGTAAACCAAGCTTGGCTTCAATGTGGCCGAAACGACACGATTACGGGCCCGCTACGTTTCGCCACGCTTCAGCCATCTTGTGAATAGCGGTTTCATTTGATACCGCTGAGATTGCTACCGGTGTCAGGACAACATCTCACGCAGATGTGACACCGGTGTCAAAAATGACGGCCCCGGGGTCGGTCGCGCAGGAAGGAACGCGCGGACGCACTCTTGGCCGGGCGATGCGAGAGCGTCGTTCAAAAGAAACGTGTCACGGGAGGAGGATACATGTCCCAGGTCTCTAAGCAGCGCGTTCGTGCGCTGAAGCTCGGTGCTTCCAGCAGCGCCCTGCTCATGGCGCTGGCGATGGCCGGAGCCGCCGCCGCACAAGAAACGCCGGCGCCCGCCGCCGAAGACACCGCCGTCGAAGAAGTGGTCGTCACCGGTTTCCGGGCCAGCTTGGCCAACGCCCTTGACGTCAAGCGTCGCGAAAACGACCTCGTCGACGTCATCAAGGCGCAAGACATCGCCGACTTCCCCGACCTGAACCTGGCCGAGTCGCTGCAGCGCGTGCCGGGCGTGTCGATCGACCGTGATGGCGGCGAAGGCCGCACGATCACCGTGCGTGGTCTGAACGCCGACTTCACCGTCGTGCGCCTGAACGGCCTGGAGGCCCTGGCCACCACGGGCGGCAAGGACGGCTCCGGCGGCGCCAACCGCAGCCGCCAGTTCGACTTCAGCATCTTCGCTTCGGAACTGTTCAACAGCGTCACCGTGCGCAAGTCGACCTCGGCCTCGAACGAAGAAGGTTCGCTCGGCGCCATCATCGACCTGCAGGCCTCGCGTCCGTTCGACTTCAGCGGCCCGGCCATGAGCATGGGCGCCAAGCTCGGCTGGAACGACCTGTCGCGGAAGACCGACCCCCGCTTCACCTTCCTGGCCAGCAACCGCTGGGACACCGGCATCGGTGAAATCGGCGCCCTGATCTCGGTGGCCTACGCCGAGCGCAAGACGCTGGAAGAAGGCTCCTCGACCGGCCGTTGGGAAAACCCCAGCGTCGCCAACAACAGCTCCACCTCGTTCCCCTGCACGGCTCCGGCCTACAACCCCGTCAGCGGCCCGGCCCTGACCTGCTCGCAGATCGGCACCGTCGTCGGCGGCACCACGCCGACCAGCGCGGCCGCCGCCGGCACCGCCAACAACCTGTGGCACCCGCGGATCCCGCGCTACGGCCGCCTGCAGTACAACCAGAAGCGCCTGGGCGTGACCGGTTCGCTGCAATGGCGCCCGACCGAGAACTCGACCCTGACCTTGGACGCCCTGCTGGCCAAGTTCACCAACGACCGCGACGAGACCTATCTGGAAGTCATCTCGTTCAGCCGCAGCGGCCAGGGCCTGCCCCAGACCGACGTGGTCAACTTCACGGCCGACAGCAAGGGCAGCCTGATCAAGGGCACCTTCGACGACGTCGACGCCCGCGTGGAATATCGCCACGACGACCTGACCACCGAGTTCAACCAGTTCACCCTGACCTACGACACCAAGTTCGGTGATCGGGGCCACTTCAGCGCGATCTACGGCCAGTCGCGCTCGATCCAGGACAACCCGGTCCAGACGACCTTCTCGTTCGATCGCTACAACAGCGACAACTACAGCTACGACTATTCGGGCGACGACAAGCTGCCGTCGTTCAACTACGGCTTCGATCCGACCAACCCGGCCAACTTCACCTACAGCAACACCTCGGCTCAAGGCGATCCGTCGCTGCTGCGCATGCGTCCCAGCAAGGCGGTCAACACCTTCAAGACCTTCCGCGCCGACGTCGACTACGAAGTCGTGGACGGCTGGAAGCTGCGCGCCGGCGCGGCCTGGAAGGAATTCGGCTTCAACTCGTGGGAAAAGCGCCTCTTCTCGCGCAACCTCGCGGCCACCGGCACCACCTACACCGCCGAAGCGGGCTACGCCCTGCCGGGCGGCGCCACGGTCGCCGACGTCTCGCGCCTGATCACCGGCTTCGGTCGTGGTCTGGACCTGCCGGCCGGCACCCCGACCTCGTGGATCGCCCCCGACCTGGCCAAGCTGCAGTCGGTCTACGGCTACAACTGCAACTGCATCAACAACTACGGCGACTTCCGCCTGAGCGTCCTGAACCAGCTGGGCGCCTGGCGTGAGATCACCGAGAAGGACAACGCGTTCTACCTGCAGGCCGACTTCGACCAGGACCTGTTCAACATCCCCGTGCGCGGCAACTTCGGCGTCCGCTACGTGAAGACCGAGCAGAGCGCCCTGGGCCACTACAACAAGGGCAGCACGGCTCCGGTGCCGGTCACCCTCGGCAACGGCACGGTCATCAACGAAACCGTGCCGGTCGACGCGATCCAGACCACCGAGCGCGAATACACCAACACCCTGCCGTCGCTGAACGTCTCGGCCCAACCGTTCGAGAACTTCTTCATCCGCTTCTCGGCCGCCAAGACGATGACCCGTCCGCAGCTGCAGAACCTGACGCCGGGCTACACCGCCATCAGCCAGCAGAACCAGACGCTGACCCGCGGCAACCCCGAACTGAACCCGATGCTGTCCAACAACCTGGACCTCAGCTTCGAATGGTATCCGGACAAGGAAACCCTGCTGTCGGCGGGCTTCTTCCAGAAGGACATCAAGTCCTACATCCAGACCTCGGCCACCGTCATGCCGTGGTCGGAAACCGAGCTGCCCGACAGCCTGCTGTCGAACGGCAACACGGGTGACACGCCCTTCACGGTCACGACCCAGATCAACACCCCCGGCGGCAAGCTGAAGGGTTTCGAGCTGAGCGCCCAGCGTCCGTTCACCTTCCTGCCGGCGCCGTTCGACAAGTTCGGCGGCATCCTGAACTACACCCACGTCAAGAGCGACATCCAGTACGTGATCCGCAACCCGACGTTCGGTGGAACCCCGCGGGTGCAGACCGCCCCGGCCGTGCTGCTGACCCAGCCGCTGGTGAACCTGTCGCCCAACGCCTACAACGCCACGCTCTACTACGAGAATGGTCCGTTCAAGGCCCGCGTCTCGGCGTCCTATCGCGACGAGTACCTGATCCAGGTCGCCCCTGCGGCGACGAACAACAACGATGTTCGGATCAAGGAAAAGACCACGAACATCGACACCCAGGTCAGCTACGAGTTCGGCAAGTTCACGGTCACCTTCGAGGGCATCAACCTCACGGACCAGGCCGACAGCAAGCTGGACGACTCGGTCCGCCGCATCTCGGAAGAGTACGTGCACTTCGGTCGCCAGTACTATCTGGGCGTCCGCTACAAGTTCTAGGTCGCGTTCCTCCCCGAAACGACCAAAGGGCGCTGGTGAAAACCAGCGCCCTTCTTTTTTGCCCGAAGTCCAAAGGCCGGCGACGGCGCGCCTGAGGACGGATCAGGCGTCCGAGACGCCGTCGATCCACGTCTGGCGGACCCGGAGGTCGTCGTCCAGCAGCACGAGGTCGGCGGCCTGTCCGGCCCGGATCGCGCCGCGCTCGCCCGCCAGGCCCATGAAGGCGGCGGGGGTGGCCGAGGCGATCGAGACCGCGTCCTCGATCGACAGGCCCAGCATCGACATGGCGTTGCGCACCGCGCCGATCATGTCGAGGTCCGAACCCGCTAGGGTGCCGTTGTCGTCGACGCAGACCCCGTCGACCACCCGGATATGGCGGCCCTGCAGGTCGAAGCTCTTGTCGATCATGCCGACGGTCGGCATGGCGTCGGTCACCAGCATGAAGCGGTTCAGCGGACGCGTGCGCAGGGCGATGCGCAGCACGACCGGATCCACGTGGCGGCCGTCGACGATGATCCCGCACCAGGCGGTGATGCTCTCCAGCGCCGCGCCGACCACGCCCGGCTCGCGGCTGGTCAGTGGCGACATGGCGTTGAACAGGTGGGTGAAGCCGGTCAGGCCGGCGTCCAGCGCCTTGCTCACCGTGCCGTAGGCGGCGTTGGTGTGACCGGCCGCGACCGTCACCCCGGCGGCCGTCAGACGACGGACCATCTCCGGCGTGGTGGTCTCCGGCGCCAGGGTCACCAGGGTCTTGCCGCGCTTGAGCGAGCTCAGCAGGGCCACGGCCTCGTCGTCGAGGGTCCGGAACTTGCTGGAATCGTGGATGCCCTTGCGCTTCACATTGAGGAACGGGCCCTCGATATGGACGCCCAGCACACCGGGCACCCCGGCCTCGATCGCCTGTTCGGTCGCCCGCATGGCCGCGTCGACCACGGCCAGGTCGTCGCTGATCAGGGTCGGCAGGAAGCCGGTGGTGCCGTAGGGCCGGTGGGCCGCGCCGATGGCGGCGATCGCCTCGACCGTGGTCTGGTCGTTGAACAGCACTCCGCCGCCGCCGTTGACCTGGGTGTCGATGAAGCCGGGGACCAGCAGGCCGCCGTCCAGGTCGTGACGCGCCGCGCCTGGGGGCGTGTCAGCGCTGTCGATGACGCCGTCGATCCGCCCGTCGCGGATCGTCACGGCCTTGCCGTCGACGATCCCTTCGGGCGTCAGGATGCGGCCATTAACGAGTACGGACTGCATCAGACGGTTTCTGTGACCTTGTTGAGGTGCGGCGGGCTGTCGGGATCGTAGCCGCGGGCCACCGACAGCGCATTGGCCATTCGATAGAAGCTCTGGATCATCAGGATCGGCTCGATCACGGGATGGGCGGCGAGCGCCGGCAGGACTCCGGCGCCTGTTTCACCGGCGCCGGCCAGCAGCACGTCGCCGCCGCGCTCGGTCACGCCCTTGGCCATGGCGTCGACGCTGTCGCGGCTCTCGTCGTTCTGGGCGAACACCAGCACCGGGAAGCCGGCCTTCACCAGGGCCATCGGGCCGTGCAGCACCTCGGCGGCGCTGAAGGCCTCGGCGTGCAGGCCGCAGGTCTCCTTGAACTTGAGCGCCGCCTCCTGGGCGACGCCGAAGCCGACGCCGCGTCCCAGGACATAGAGGTTGCGGGCCAGCTTCAGCCGTTCGACGGCCGGGGTCCAGTCCAGGGTCCAGGCTTCGGCCAGGAGGGCGGGGAGGGTGGTCAGGGCGGCGGCCAGGTCGTCGTCCTGGGTCCAGGCGGCGACCAGTTGGACGATGGCGGCCAGGGCGGCGATGTACGACTTGGTGGCCGCGACGCTCAACTCGGGTCCGGCGTGCAGCGGCAGCACCTCGTCGGCCAGGGCGGCCAGGGGCGAGGTGGTGTCGTTGACCAGGGCGATGACGAAGGCGCCGGCCGCCTTGGCGGCCTGGACGGCGGCCAGGAGGTCGGGGCTCTTGCCCGACTGCGAAATGGCCAGATAGAGCACGTCGCCCAGGTCCTGCTGGGCGGCGTAGACCGAGCTGACCGACAGAGCGGCCGACGAGGTCAGCACGCCGGTGCGGGTCTCGAACAGGTACTTGGCGAAGGTGGCGGCGTGGTCGCTGCTGCCGCGCGCGCAGGTGACCACGGCGCGGGGCGGATTGGCGCGCAGGCGCTCGGCGATCTTGGCGGCGCGGCCGGCGTTGGCGCCCAGCTGGGCGGCGACGGCTTGCGAGGCCTGGCCGGCCTCAAGGAACATGCGGGTCGATTCCGCCGTCAGCCGCCCGGGGCCGGACGAGGGCTCGGCGGGGGGTGCGGGTCGGGTCAAGACGTTGGCCTCCAAGACGGACGTTCCCTTTACATAAGATCGCGGGGCGGACCCCGTTCAGTTCGGACCCCTCAGGAAAGGGCGTTCAGCTCGGCGACGAAGTCGTAGGCGTCGCCGCGGTAGTAGGATTGTGTGACTTCCACCGCCCGGCCGTCGGGCAGGAAGCTCCGGCGCTCGATCAGCAGGCCCGCGTCCTTGACCGGCACGCCCAGGAGGTCGGCCTGCTCGGCCGTGAACAGCACCGCGCGCAGCCGCTGCAGGGCGCGGGCGGGACGGTGGCCGGTGGCTTCCAACGCCTCGTAGAGCGAAACGCCCACCACCTCGGCCGAGGGCAGGGCGTAGCCGGCGATCGTGGAGTACTCCAGGGCCATCGGCGCGCCGTCGGCGTAGCGGATGCGGGCGAAGCGGAAGACCGGCGTTCCGGGCGACAGGCCCAGGGTCAGCGACTCTTCCGGCGTGACCGAGCCCTCGGCCTTGCTGATCCATTCGCTGCGCGGGGTGCGTCCACGCGAGATCATGTCCTCGGTGAACGACGACAGCTTGGAGAAGCTCTTCTCGACCCGGGCGGCGACGAAGGTGCCCGCGCCCTGGCGGCGCGTCAGCAGGCCCTCGCTGACCAGGCCGTCCAGGGCCTTGCGCACCGTGATGCGCGAGATGCTGAACTCCTCGGCCATGTCCCGCTCGGCGGGCAGGGCGTCGTCAGGCGACAGGATCTTCTTCTGGATGGCTTCGCGGAGGGCGCGCTGCAGCTGCTTGTAGAGCGGCGCGTGATCCTGGCCGTGCGGGCCCAGCCCCCCGATCCGTTCAGAAAACATCGTCAATTCGGCACCCCCGCGCAAATCCGCGCCACCCCATGATCACCGAGATAGCATATGACCATTTTAGCACCAATAAGAACATGGTCTGCAATTGGTTCTTTTTTGGCCTTGTCATCCGATAAATTTCCGTCACAGTCGCCTTCCGAGGCCCGAGAAGTACCGCATTCTACGGATGTCCGCAGATAATTGGTATCAGATTGGGCTTGGGGTTCGGCTCCAGGCCCAAGGGTCTGGAAAAAGGGGAGAAGCCGAGTATGCGAAATTTCCACAAGACCATTCTAACAGCGTCCGCCAGCGTTCTGGCGGTTGCGTTGGCCGCGCCGGCCTTCGCGCAGGACACTACACAAGTCGACGAACTGGTCGTCACCGGCATCCGCGCTTCGCTGCAGGCCTCGGTCGAAGCCAAGCGTAACGCCAACGCCGTCATCGACGTGATCACCGCCGAGGATATCGGCAAGTTCCCGGACAAGAACGTCGCCGAGTCTCTGCAGCGCGTCCCGGGCGTCACCATTCAGCGCGAGTTCGGCGAAGGCGAGCGGATCTCGATCCGCGGCACGGCGCCGACCCTGAACCGCACCCTGCTCAACGGCCACGCCGTGGCCACCGCCGACTGGTTCATTCTCGATCAGTTCAAGGCCAGCCGCAGCTTCAACTACCTGATGCTGCCGTCGGAAATCGTCGGCAAGGTCGAGGTCTTCAAGAGCCCGACCGCCGACATCGACGAAGGCGGCGTGGGCGGCACGGTCAATGTGCACACCCGCAACCCGCTGGACCTGGCCCCGATCTCGGTCTCCGGTTCGCTGCAGGCCTTCCACGACGAGAAGTCGGGCAGCACCGATCCGACCGCCTCGGCCATGCTGAGCTGGCACAATGACGACAAGACCCTGGGCGTCCTGGTCGGCGGCATCTACGACAAGCGCCGCATCCGCCGCGACGGCATCGAGGTCCTGGGTTACCAGGCCGTCGACACCTCCATGGGCACGGGCACGAACATCACCGGCATCACGCCCGGCCAGACGGTCTACGCGCCCAGCCTGATCGGCTCGTCGCTGTTCACCCAGACCCGCGAGCGCAAGGGCGCCAACTTCGCCATCCAGTACGCGCCCAATGACAAGTGGGACCTGAACCTGACCGGCCTCTATTCGAAGATGGACGCCGACAACTTCAACCAGAACTACATGGCCTGGGTCAGCCAGAAGATCGGCGCCCTGGCCACGACGCCAACCGAGGTGTTCAACATCACCAAGGTCAGCAACGGCACGGCCGTCGCCGGCAACTTCAACACCCCCGGCGCCAACGGCGTGGTGTTCGACGCCATCGACCGTATCGCCCACACCAATGTCGGCTCGATCGACCTGGCCGGCACCTTCCGTCCGGCCGACGGCTGGGAGTTCAGCGGCCGCATCGGCTACACCAAGGCCAAGGGCTCCACCGACCTGCAGCCGTTCTGGGAAACCAACGCCGCGACCGGTCTGAGCTATGACCTGTCGGGCGGTCTGCCGAAGGTGAGCTTCACCGACATCAACCCGACCACGGCCGACGACGAGATGACGCTGGGCTGGGCCTCGGCCAACACCACCGTCAACGACGACGACGAGTTCTACACCTTCGTCGACGGCGAGAAGTTCCTCGACGGCGGCGTCTTCAGCTCGGTCAAGTTCGGCCTGAAGTACACCGACCACGATCGCGAAGTGGTGCAGACCTACGGTCAGCGCCGCGCCCTGTTCGGCCCCACGGCCTGCGGCGGTCACTCGTGCTCGCTGGCCGACGTGGCCAACGGCGTCACCGACAGCGACTACCTGGACGGCATCAAGGGGCCGGGCGTGCTCAGCTCGTACCTGACGGCCAGCAAGGACAAGATCGAGGCGATCTACGCCGCCATGGGGCCGCCCACGATCTATGACCCGAACAACCCCAACGTCGGCGGCTGTATCGGCCTGGTCAACTGCAACCACTTCGGCCCGCTGGAAAGCTTCGACTTCAACGAGAAGACCTTCGGCGGCTACGTGATGGGCAACCTGAAGGGCGAGGGCTGGCGCGGTAACGTCGGCGTTCGCGTCGTCAACACCAAGATCGAGACCAACGCCTGGCGCGTCGGCGTCTCGGCGGGCACGCCGGGCGCGATCAACAACCCGTTCGGCCTGATGGCGCCGACCTCGGGCGAGAAGGAATACACCGACATCCTGCCCTCGGCGAACCTGTCGTTCGACGTGCGGGACGATGTGGT
Organism: Caulobacter sp. 05L422; assembly: GCF_056397765.1. Lineage (NCBI taxonomy): Bacteria > Pseudomonadati > Pseudomonadota > Alphaproteobacteria > Caulobacterales > Caulobacteraceae > Caulobacter > Caulobacter sp. 05L422. Next base: position 222,262 of record NZ_JBFTOB010000003.1, read on the forward strand.
GCTCCGCGTGGCCGCCGGCCGCGTCCTGGCCCGTCCGGACTACGCCCAGATGGCCGGCTTCACCTCGCTGACCGAGTCCCTGCTGACCGCCTCGGGCGGCAACCCGAACCTGGATCCGTATCGTGCGAACCAGTACGACGCGTCCCTGGAATGGTACTTCGCGCCCCAATCGCTGCTGTCCGTGGCGTTCTTCTACAAGGACATCTCGACCTACATCGTCCAGGGCGCGACGACCGAAAAGCTGCCGCTGCAGGCCGCCGCCACCGACCCGCGGGTCGTCAACCCGGCCAACCAGTGCGTCCTGCAGTCGCCCGGTCTGTACAGCTGCAACTACAATGTCGGTCGTCCGGTGAACGTGCCGGGCGGTGAGACCAAGGGCGTCGAGGTCAACTTCCAGATGCCCATCTGGAACGGCTTCGGCGTGCTGGCCAACTACACCTACACCGACGCCAGCTCGACCACCGACGTGCCGATCCCGTCCAGCTCGAAGAACATCGCCAACATCAGCGGTTACTACGAGAACGAACGCTTCAGCGCCCGTCTGTCCTACAACTACCGGTCCAAGTTCTTCGTCGACTACGACGCCGAGCGTGGCTACCGCCAGCTGTGGTCGGACTCGCTCAAGTCGCTGGACGCCTCGGCCAGCGTGAACATCACGGACCAGATCTCCCTGAGCCTGGATGCGATCAACCTGACCGACGAGAAGCAGACCGACAACTACGACAACGACAAGAACCGTCCGGCCCGTATCTACAAGAACGGCCGCATGGTCTTCGGCGGCGTCCGGTTCAAGTTCTAACCCGCGTATCGGGGCCTTCGGCGCTCGCGCCGGAGGCCTCCAGTTTCCTCCCGAGATCGTTGCATCGGAGGCGGCATGGTCCAGGATCGTCTCATGACCTGCCCGCCGCCGATCGCGACCAAAGTCCTCCTGACTGCAAGCACGGAGCTGGGGCGGAGCGGTCAAACGCTCCGCCCGCTTTTTGCCGCCCGTGTCCTCGTCGCATGTCAGCCGCAGAGCGCTTCCTCATGATCATCACCCCGCCGTTCGCCAAAGCCGCCCTTCGAGCCGTCCCCAGGGGGCTCGGCGCGCTGTCGGCCTCGGTCGCCGTGCTGGCCTTCGCCTCGGCGGGCCACGCGGCCGAACCGGTCCTGACCCTGACGCCCGCGCCGGCCAAGGCCGAGCTGGGGCGGGGGACCTTCGCCCTGACCGCCAGGACCCGGATCTTCGTCGCCAAGGGCGATGTCGAGGCCCGCGTCGTGGCCGGCCAGCTGTCCGACATGCTGTTCAAGGCCCGGGGCCTGAAGCCCGTCGTGGTCGTGGTCGAGGGCGCGCCGCCCGCCGGCGAGGCCGGCATCGTCCTGGCGCGCGGCAAGGCTACCAGCGACAAGCCTGAAGCCTATGCTCTCCAGGTGACCCCCACCGGCGTCACCATCACGGCCGCCAAGCGCGCGGGCCTGTTCTATGGCGCGGTCAGCGTCTGGCAGCTGGCCGTGCAGGACGCCGCCAAGGGCCCCGCCCAGCTGCCCGCCGTCGGCGTCGACGACGCCCCGCGCTTCGCCTGGCGCGGCTTCATGCTGGACAGCGCCCGACACTTCCAGAGCGTCGAGACGATCAAGTCGATCATCGACACCATGGCCGCCCACAAGCTGAACGTCCTGCACTGGCACCTGGTCGACGACCAGGGCTGGCGGCTGGAGATCAAGAAGTATCCGAAGCTGACGTCCGAAGGGTCCTGGCGCGTTCCGGCCGGGGCGGCGGGGCGCGATCCCAAGACCGGCAAGCCGATCCGCTACGAGGGCTTCTACACCCAGGACCAGGTCCGCGACCTGGTCGCCTACGCCGCCGCGCGCGGGATCACCATCGTCCCCGAGATCGAGATGCCGGGCCACGCCCTGGCACCGCTGGTGGCCTATCCGCAGTTCGGCATGACCAAGACCCCGCCGCGCGCCAACATGGGCGACTGGGGCGTGTTCCCCTATCTCTACAAGCCCAGCGACGAGACGTTCGGCTTTCTCAACGACATCCTCGACGAGGTGATGGACCTCTTCCCGTCCGAGTACATCCATGTCGGCGGCGACGAGGCGGTCAAGGACCAGTGGAAGGCCAGCCCAGAGGTCCAGGCCCAGATCCAGGCGCTTGGCGTCAAGGACGAGCACGGCCTGCAGAGCTGGTTCATCCAGCGGGCCGAGAAGCACATCAACAGCCGCGGCCGGCGGATGATCGGCTGGGACGAGATCCTGGAGGGCGGCCTGGCCCCCAACGCCACGGTCATGTCCTGGCGCGGGATCGAGGGCGCGGTCGCCGCCGCCTCGCAGGGCCACGACGCGGTGCTGGCGCCCGACAGCACCCTCTACATGGACCGCCGCCAGAGCGCCTCGGCCGACGAGCCGCCCGGCCGGATCAAGATCGTCAGCCTCAAGGACGTCTACGACTTCGACGCGGCCCCGGCGGCCCTGACGGAGGCCCAGCGCGCCCACATCCTGGGCCTGCAGGCCACGGCCTTCACCGAGCACATGCGCACCGACGAGCGGCTGGAGAAGATGACCTTCCCGCGCCTGATCGCCGTGGCCGAAAACGGATGGACGCCGGAGGCGGGCCGCAGCTGGGACAGCTTCGCCGCCCGCCTGCCGGCCGAGACCGCGCGGCTGGACGTCCTGGGCGTCGCCCATGACACCGTGCCCTACGAGCCCCAGGCCGCCCTGCGTCCGGCCGACGGCGGCCAGGTCTCGGTCGCCCTGGCCTCGGGCCTGGGCCTGGGCGAGATCCGCTACACCACCGACGGCAAGGCGCCGACCAAGGCTTCGAGCCTCTACGAAGCGCCTCTGGCCGTCGCGCCGGGCAAGACGATCCGTACTCGGACGTTCCTGGGCGCCGACGCTCTGGGCCGGGTCCGCGACTACCCCGTCAGCCTGCTGGCCGCCCAGACCCGCAACAGCCACCAGCTGGAGCTCTGCGGCGACGGCATCAACCTGTCGCTCGAGGACGACGCTCCAAAGAGCGGTTCTGGGAACGGCCCCCGCGCCGTGTTCGCGGTCAATCTGATGAACGCCTGCTGGGTGTGGAAGGGCGCGGACCTGTCGGCGCCGCTGAATCTGACCGCCCGCATCGGCCAGGTCCCGTTCAACTTCCAGATCGGCGCCGACCGCGAGAAGATCCCGCTGCGCGCCCCGGCCACGCCCGACGGCGAGCTGGAGGTGCGGATCGACGGCTGCGCGGGCGAGCGGATCGCCGCCATCCCGCTGGGCGCCGCCGCCCGCGGACCGGGCCTGGGCGTGGTGTCGGGCGTGCTGGCCAGGCGCGAAGGCGTCCACGACCTCTGCCTGACCTTTACAGCGCGCACGGTCGAGCCGACGCTGGTGCTGGACCAGGTCACACTGACCCCGATCAAAGCCCCAACCAAGACCAAGAAGAACTAGACCTCTTAGGAAGCAGGAAGCGTACCGGTGGCCAATCTCGTACTGTCCTCGCCGCTCAAGGGCTGGATCGCCCCGCTCGACGAGACGCCCGACGCGGTGTTCGCCGAGCGCATGCTCGGCGACGGCCTGGCCATCGATCCGCTGGGCTCGACCCTGCACGCCCCTTGCGACGCCCGGGTGATCGCCGTGCACGCCACGCGCCACGCCGTCACCCTGCGGGCCGACAACGGCGCCGAGATCCTGATGCATGTGGGCCTGGAGACCGTCGGCCTGGGCGGCGAGGGCTTCGAGGTCCATGTCGAGAACGGCCAGGCCGTGAAGGCCGGCGACAAGCTGATCAGCTTCGACCTGGACCTGCTGTCGCAGCGCGCCAAGAGCCTGATCACCCCGGTGGTGATCACCAATCCCGACGCCTTCCAGATCGTCCGCCGCGAGCAGGACCACGCCGCCTCGGTCGGCGACTTCCTGATGGAGCTGGCGCCCGTGGGCGGGGCCGGCGCGACCCTGGCGGTCGCCGAGGGCGAGGTGTCGCGCGAGGTGGTCGTGCCGCTGCAGCACGGCATCCACGCCCGCCCGGCCGCCCGCATCGCCGAGAGCGCCCGCAAGTTCGCCGCCGAGGTGGCCCTGGTCGCCGTCAACCGCCGGGCCAGCGCCAAGAGCCCGGTGGGCGTGATGTCCCTGGCCATCCGCCATGGCGACCGCATCAGCGTCGTCGCCTCGGGTCCCGACGCCGACTTCGCCGTCGCCGCCGTCGTCGAGCTGATCGAGGGCGGCATGGGCGAGAGCGCTGCCCTGCCGCCGACCGCGTCCCCGGTCGCCGTGGTCGAAGCCGTCCGCGCCGCCCCGCCGTCCGAGCCGGGCCTGCTGCGCGGCGTGATGGCCGCGCCGGGCCTGGCGATCGGCCAGGCCGTGCGTTTCGTCTCTAGTGACATCGTCGTGGTCGAGGCGGGCGCCGGCGCCGGCCATGAACGCGCCGCGCTGGAAGAGGCCCTGGGCCTCGTCCGCGCCAAGATCGAGAAGTCGGCTAGCAAGGGCGACAGCGCCCGCAAGGCGATCCTCGGCGCCCACCTGGCCTTCCTGGAAGACCCCGAACTGACCGCCTCGGCCCACCGGCTGATCGCCGACGGCAAGAGCGCGGGCTTCGCCTGGCGGCGCGCCGTCGGCGGCTATGTCGAGGCCCTGCGCGGCCTGGGCGACCGCCGCCTGGCCGAGCGTGTCGACGACCTGATCGACCTGGAGCGCCAGGTGCTGCGCGCCCTGTCCGGCGAAGAGGACGAGGCGCGGACCCTGCCGGTCGGCGCCATCCTGCTGGCCGACGAGCTGCTGCCCTCGCAGTTGATGGGCCTGGAGGCCGGCCAGGTGGCGGGCTTCTGCACGGCCAAGGGCGGGCCGACCTCGCACGTGGCCATCCTGGCCGCCGCCATGAGCATTCCTGCCATCGTCGCCGCCGGCCCGGGCGTGCTGGAGGTCACCGAGGGCGCGGGCCTGATCCTTGACGCCGAGAACGGCAGCTTGCGGGTCGGCCCCGACGCCGCCCAGCTGGCCGCCGCCCAAACCGCCATCGCCGCCCGCCACGAGCGCAAGGCCGCCGCCAAGGCCGCCGCCCATCAGGAAAGCCGCACCGCCGACGGCGTGCGCATCGAGGTGTTCGGCAATGTCGGCTCGCTGAACGACGCCCTGGCCGCCGCCGCCAACGGCGCGGAAGGCTCGGGCCTGCTGCGCACCGAGTTCCTGTTCCTGGAACGCGAGACCCCGCCCGACGAGGACGAGCAGGCCCGCCAGTACCAGGCCATCGCCTCGGCCCTGGACGGCCGCCCGCTGATCATCCGCACCCTGGACGTCGGCGGCGACAAGGCCGCGCCCTACCTGCCGATCCCGGCGGAAGAGAACCCGGCCCTGGGCCTGCGCGGCGTGCGCGTGTCGCTGTGGCGGCCGCACCTGCTGAAGACCCAGCTGCGCGCCATCCTGCGTGTGAAACCGCTGGGCCAGTGCAAGATCATGGTGCCGATGATCGCCAGCCTCGACGAACTGCGCGCCGTCCGCGCCATGCTCGACGAGACCAAGCGCGAGATGGGGATCACCGAACGGGTCGAGCTGGGGGTGATGATCGAGACGCCCGCCGCCGCCGTCACCGCCGACCTGCTGGCCGCCGAGGCCGACTTCCTGTCGATCGGCACCAACGACCTGACCCAGTACGTGCTGGCCATGGACCGGGGCAATCCCGAGCTAGCGGCCCGCATCGACGCCCTGCATCCGGCCGTGCTGCGGATGATCGACCAGACCTGCAAGGGCGCGGCCCGGCATCAGCGCTGGGTCGGTGTCTGCGGCGGCCTGGCGTCGGACCTCGTCGCCGTGCCGGTGCTGGTCGGGCTGGGCGTCACCGAGCTGTCGGCCACGGCCGCCACCGTGCCGGAGGTCAAGGCCCTGGTCCGCACCCTGGACCTGCCGGCCTGCCAGGCCCTGGCCCGGCAGGCGCTGGACCTGACCTCGCCCGAGGCCGTCCGAGATCTCTGCAAAGCCTTCCAGGCTGGAGCCTAAGCGATGAAGTCCCCGCTCGAATTCCTCCAGCCCCTGGGCCGCGCCCTGATGCTGCCCATCGCCGTCCTGCCGGTGGCGGGACTGCTGCTGCGGCTGGGCCAGCCGGACCTGCTGAACATCGCCTTCGTGGCCGCCGCCGGCGACGCGATCTTCTCCAACCTGGGCCTGCTGTTCGCCATCGGCGTGGCCGTGGGCTTCGCCAAGGAGAACAACGGCGCGGCGGGCCTGGCGGGCGTGGTCTGCTTCCTGATCGCCACCGAGGGCGCCAAGGCCCTGCTGCATGTGCCGCCCGAAGTCACGGCGGGCCTGATCGAGGCCCATGCCGGGTTGGCGTCAGCCGCCTACAAGGCCAAGGCCCTGGCCAAGCTCAGCGTGCCCATCGGCATCGCCTCCGGCCTGATCGGCGGGGTGTTCTACAACCGCTTCTCGACCTTCAAGCTGCCCGAATACCTGGCCTTCTTCAGCGGCCGGCGCTTCGTGCCGATCATCTCGGGCGTGGCCGGCCTGCTGATCGCGGTGCTGATCGGCTTCGGCTACGACGGCATCAACGGCGTGGTCGACGGGGCCAGCCGGGCCATCGTCGGCTCGGGCGAGCTGGGCCTGCTGGTCTACGGGTTCCTGAACCGGATCCTGATCGTCACCGGCCTGCACCACATCCTCAACAACATCGCCTGGTTCGTGATCGGCGACTATCACGGCGCGACCGGCGACCTGCGGCGGTTCTTCGCCGACGACCCCAGCGCCGGCGGCTTCATGAGCGGGTTCTTCCCGGTGATGATGTTCGGCCTGCCCGCCGCGTGCCTGGCCATGTACCACACGGCCCGGCCGGAGAAGAAAAAGGCGGTCGGCGGCATGCTGACCTCGCTGGCCCTGACCTCTTTCCTGACCGGCGTGACCGAGCCGATCGAGTTCAGCTTCATGTTCCTGGCCCCGCTGCTCTACGCGGTGCACGCGGTGCTGACGGGCGTCGCCATGGCGGTGATGAACCTGCTGGACATCAAGCTGGGCTTCACCTTTTCGGCCGGCCTGTTCGACTACGTGCTGAACTACGGCAAGGCGACCCACCCGCTGTGGCTGCTGCCGCTGGGGCTGCTGTACGCCGGAATCTATTACGGCCTGTTCCGCTTCTTCATCGTCAGGTTCAACCTGAAGACCCCGGGGCGCGAGGACGACGATCTGGTCACCGCCGAGGCGGCGAGCACCGGCGGCGGACGCGGGGCCGACTTCGTCCAGGCCCTGGGCGGCGCGGGCAACCTGGTGTCGGTCGACGCCTGCACTACCCGCCTTCGCCTGATCGTGGTCGACCAAGGCGCGGTCAGCGAGCCGACCCTGAAGGCTCTCGGCGCGCGCGGCGTGGTCAAGCCGTCGGACAAGGCCCTGCAGGTCGTGCTGGGCCCGATCGCCGACGGCGTGGCCGGCGAGATCCGCGCGGCCATGGGCGCCCCCGCTCCGGCCAAGCCTGTGGCCACGACCGCCAAGGCCGCCGTCGCCCTGCCCACCGCCGCCGACGACAGCCGGGCCGAGGCCCTGGTGTCGGCCCTGGGCGGCCTGGGCAATGTCGAGACGGTCGGGGCCTGCTCCAGCCGCTTGCGCCTGGTGGTTCGCGACAGCGGTCGGGTGGACGAGGCGGCGTTGAACGCCCTGGACTCGCGCGGCGTGGTCCGGGTCGGCCAGCGTTCGGTGCACGTGGTGCTGGGCCCTGACGCCGAGCGGATCTGCGAGGCGGTGCGTTGCCTGCTGCCCGCCTGACTCGGCGATGCTAGGAATGTGAAGGCGTAAGGGGACGGGCGTGGACGAAAAGCCGATCAACGACATCCTGATCGTCGGCGGCGGCACGGCCGGCTGGATGACCGCCGCCTACCTGGCCCGGCGCCTGGGGGCGATGCGGCCGGACGGCGTGCGCATCACCCTGATCGAGTCCAGCGAGATCGGCATCATCGGGGTGGGCGAGGGCACCTTCCCGACCATCCAGAACACCATGCGGACGATCGGCGTCGACGAGGCGCGGTTCATGCGCGAGGCCGGGGCGGCCTTCAAGCAGGGCATCAAGTTCGTCGACTGGAAGACCGCGCCCAAGGACGGCGCGCACAGCCACTACTACCACCCGTTCGCCCAGCCCCGGCTGCTGAACGGCGGCCTGGACCTGGCGCCCTACTGGCTGATGGGCGAGGCGGGCGACGTGCCGTTCTCCGACGCCGTCACCCTGCAGGACAAGGTCTGCGACGCGATGCGCGGACCCAAGCGGCTGGACGATCCGCAGTACGGCGGGCCGATGGCCTACGCCTACCATTTCGACGCCGGCAAGCTGGCCGGCCTGCTGCGCGACGTGGGCAAGGCCACGGGCGTCGAGCACCTGCTGGGCAATGTGTTGGCGGTGAACAAGACCGACGAGGGCGCGATCGCCTCGGTGACGACGCGCGAACACGGCGACCTGACGGCCGACCTCTATATCGACTGCACCGGGTTCGCCGGCGCCCTGATCGGCAAGGCCATGGGCTCGGCTTGGATCGACAAGGGCGACACCCTGTTCGTCGACCGCGCCCTGGCCCTGCAGGTGCCCTACGACCGCCCGGACGCCCCGGTGGCCACCACCACCATCTCGACCGCCCACGAGGCCGGCTGGACCTGGGACATCGGCCTGCCCGACCGCCGCGGCGCCGGCTATGTCTATTCCAGTCGTCACACCACGGACGATCGCGCCGAGCAGATCCTTCGCGGCTATGTCGGCAAGGCGGGCGAGGGTCTCAACCCGCGCCTGCTGAAGCTGAAGGTCGGCCATCGCGACCGGCACTGGATCAAGAACTGCGTGGCCGTTGGCCTGTCTGGCGGCTTCCTGGAGCCGCTGGAATCCACCGGCATCGTGCTGATCGAGGCCGCCGCCTACATGCTGGCCCGCAACCTGCCGCGCCAGGGCGGGATGGAGGCCGCGGCCCGCCAGTTCAACGCGGCGATGACCGACCGCTACCTGCGGGCCATCGACTTCATCAAGCTGCACTACTGCCTGAGCCGGCGCACCGACAACAGCTTCTGGACCGACAACGCCGACCCGGCCTCGATCCCCGGAAGCCTGCAGGACCACCTGGCGATGTGGAAGCACAGGCCGCCCAACGTGTTCGACTTTCCGAACCTGCACGAGAGCTTCAAGTACTTCAATTACCAGTACATTCTGTACGGCATGGGCTACGAGACCACGGTCGATCCGGCCGCCCACGCGCATGGCGACCTGGCGCGGGCCGACTTCGCGCGGGTGCGCGAGGCGGGACTGCGGGCCGCCGCCAGCCTGCCCGACCATCGCGCCCTGCTGACCGACGTCTATACGAAGGGCTTCTCGTCCAAGGCTCCCGACCTCGCCACGGCCGAGGCCGGCGAGGCGCCGCGGCGGTGAGCCTCTTCGCGCCCGGCCCCGACCCGCGCGTCGAGGTCGTGCGCATCGGCCGCGAGGGCCATCCGATGCTGATCCTCGACGGGCTTCTGGCCGGCGCTGAAAGCCTGGTCGACTTCGCCGCCGACACGGCTGTCCTGGCCCCTGTCAAGGCGGCCGCCAACTTCTATCCCGGCGTCCGCGCCCCCGCCCCGCCGGGCTATGTGCAGGCCCTGATCACCGCCCTGCGGCCGCACCTGGCGGAGGCGTTCGGCGCGCCGGCGGAGGGCAAGGCCCACGTCACCTGCGCCCTGTCGATGGCGGTCCTGCCGGCCGACCAGGCGAGCCTCGCCCAGCGCCTGCCGCACATCGACACCACGGCCCCGGCCCAGCTGGCGATCCTGCACTATCTGTGCGGTCCCGAGCACGGCGGCACCGCCTTCTACCGCCACCGCGCCACCGGATTCGAGGCGGTCGATCCCGAACGCGGCCCGGCCTATCTGGCCGCCCTGCGCCGGGAGATGGCGCAGGGCGAGGCCGACCGCGACGGCTACATCAGGGCCTCCGACACGCTGTTCGAACAGACCGCCGTCGTCGCCTCGGCGTTCAGCCGGATCGTGGTCTACGCCAGCAACCTGCTGCACGCCGGGATGCTGCCCGATCGGCCCGCCAGCGCCGATCCGCGCCTTGGCCGCCTGACCGCCAACACCTTCTTCCGACCCGAGATAGCCTGACCGCGCGCCTCTGAAGCGGCTTCGCAAGCGCCTGGGCGCCAACGTTGTCATCCACCCAGAAGCTTCAAGTCACGACAGGCCTGTCCAAGCCTCGCCCCGATGATCGGCCTAGCGTCCCGGCGGACTTCGGCGGCACGCGCCGGATCGACAGAGAGGCGGGCGCATGAGCACATCTTCCGGTGACCAGGGTTCGCGCGAGCGGGACTCCGGCGGGCAGAACCTGGGTGAAAAGGACGGGGCGTCGCGGCGCAACGTCGTCACCAGCGGCCTGAGCCTGGCCCTGATGAGCGCGCTCCCGTCCCTCTCCGCGTCCACATCGACCGCGGCGACGCCCAAGGCCTCGCCCAAACCCCCAGGAGACACGAAAATGAGCAGCGGCTTCGTCACCACCAAGGACGGCACGCAGATCTTCTACAAGGACTGGGGTCCCAAGACCGCGCAGCCGATCGTGTTCCACCACGGCTGGCCGCTGAGCGCCGACGACTGGGACAACCAGATGATGTTCTTCCTGGGCGAGGGCTTCCGGGTCATCGCCCACGACCGTCGCGGCCACGGCCGGTCGAGCCAGACCGACACCGGCAACGAGATGGACACCTACGCCGCCGACGTCATCGCCCTGACCGACCACCTGGACCTGAAGAACGCCGTCCACGTGGGCCACTCCACGGGCGGCGGCGAGGCCATCCACTACGCCGCCCGCGCCAAGCCCGGCCGCGTGGCCAAGGTGGTGCTGATCGGCGCGGTGCCGCCGATCATGGTCAAGTCCGACAAGAACCCGGGCGGCCTGCCGATCGAGGTGTTCGACGGCTTCCGCGCCGCCCAGAACGCCAACCGCGCCCAGTTCTTCCACGACGTCGCGGCCGGCCCGTTCTACGGCTTCAACCGTCCGGGCGCGAAGGTCTCGCCGGCCACCGTCGAGAACTGGTGGCGCCAGGGGATGATGGGCGGCGCCAAGGCCCACTACGACTGCATCAAGGCCTTCTCGGAGACCGACTTCACCGAGGACCTCAAGTCGGTCGACGTGCCGGTGTTCCTGATGCACGGCGAGGACGACCAGATCGTGCCGATCGCCGACTCGGCCCTGATCGGCATCAAGCTGCTGAAGAAGGGCACCCTGAAGACCTATCCGGGTCTGCCGCACGGCATGTGCACGACCCACCCGGAAGTCGTGAACCCCGACTTGCTGGCCTTCATCAAGGCCTAGGCTCCGGCGACCGAAGCTGACGAGGGGCGTCCGCCACCGGCGGGCGCCCTTTCATTTTGCCCGGACTAGGCGTCGCGAACCGCCAGGATCACCGACGTCCAGCCTTCCAGCGTCACGATCTGGCCGTCGACGTCGGCGATCCCGAACGCCGCGCTCTCGACCGCCAGGCTGTCGGGCAAGGCATAACGCACGGTCTCCCGCCCGAAGTTCAGCAGCACCAGCAGGGTCTCGCCCCGGCGATAGGCGAAGACCTGTTCGTGGGCGGGATCGATGTCCTGATAGGCCCCTTCACGCAGGTCGGCCGATCCGCGCCGGAACGCGATCAGGGCGCGGGTGTGGGCCAGCACCGAGTCCGGCCGCGCGGCCTGGTCTTCCGCATTGATCGCCTCGGCGTTCGGATTGACCGCCAGCCATGGCTTTCCCGTGGTGAACCCGCCGTTCGGGCCGGCCGTCCACTGCATCGGCGTGCGGCTGTTGTCGCGGCCCATGGCCCGGGCGTTGGCCAGGTACTCTTCCTCCGACACCCGATGCTTCACGTCGCGCCAGCGCCCCGAAACCTCCAGGTCGTCGAAGTCGTCCAGGGTCCGGAACGGGTAGTTGGTCATGCCCAGCTCCTCGCCCTGATAGAGGAACGGCGTGCCGCGCTGGGTGAGGATCAGGGTGTTCAGCACCTTGGCCGAGCGTTCGACCCAGGCCGGGTCGTCGTCGCCGAAGTGCGAGACCGAGCGCGGGTTGTCGTGGTTGGACAGGAACTGGGTGTTCCAGCCGAACGGCCCGGCCGCCTGGTCCAGCTCGGTGTAGAGCGCCTTCAGCCGGGGCAGGGTCCAGGAGGTCTTGCGCCAGCCGTCGATGTCCATGCGCACGATGTCGAAATTGATCACCAGGTCCAGTTCGCGGCGACGGCTGTCCATCAGGTCCCGCGCGGCGTCGGGGGTGACGCCGAAAGCCTCGCCGACGCTCAAGGTGTCGTAATGATCCAGCACCTCGCGGCGCATCTCGCGCAGGTAGTCGTGCAGCTTGGGGCCGGCGGCGTAGACGAATTGCGGGGCGCGGCGCTCCTGCGGCGTCAGGTCGGGCAGGCCGGGCTGCTTGGAGATGAACGGGATCACGTCCATCCGGAAGCCCGACACGCCCTTGTCGAGCCAGAACCGCATCAGGTCATAGACCTCCTCGCGGACCTTGGGGTTCTCCCAGTTCAGGTCGGGCTGTTTGGCGGCGAAATAGTGCAGGTAGTACTGGCCGGAGCCCTCGTCCAAGGTCCAGGCCGGCCCGCCGAAGAAGGCGCTGTAGTTGTTGGGCGGACCGCCCTCCTCGCCGTCGCGCCAGATGTAGTAGTCCCTGTACGGATTATCGCGCCCTTTGCGGCTCTCGACGAACCAGGCGTGTTCGTCGCTGCTGTGGTTGACCACCAGGTCGATGATCAGCCGCATGCCGCGCGCCGTCATGCCGGCCAGCATGGCGTCGAAATCGGCCATGGTCCCGAACTGGGCCATCACCTTGCGGTAGTCGCGGATGTCGTAGCCGTTGTCGGCGTTGGGGCTGTCGAAGTGCGGCGACAGCCAGACCACGTCGACGCCCAGGTCTCTCAGATAGTCCAGCCTGGCCGTGATCCCCGGCAGGTCGCCCACCCCGTCGCCGTTCGTGTCGAGGAACGAGCGCGGATAGATCTGGTAGACGACCGCGTCCTTCCACCAGGGACGTTCGACGGCGGGCGTTGGATCGGCGCTCACGACAGGACTCCGTTCGGCGACTCGGCTCGACGCTAACCGGCCAAGACGCGGCTGGCGACCGCCGACGCCTTGCGCGGCCGTGCATGTTCTCTAAGGTGGTGTGTCGTTAAAATAATAGCTCAGGTTGTTTTCGACCTGAAGGGAGGTCTCGATGTCGTTCAAGACCGAGCTGGCGATGGCGCGCGAGGACGCCAAGCTGGTGCAGGCGCGTCGTGAGGAGGAGCACGCCCGCCAGGCCGAAGCCGCCCACGTCATGGCCACCGACCCCGACCGGTATTGGGCGCGCTACTACCTGACCGACGATCTGGTGATGCAGGCCATCCGCGGCAGCGGCAGCTTCGCCATCAGCCTGCCGGCCGCCGCCTTCGGCTCGCAGACCGCCGCCCGCCTGGACGAGTTCCGCGACGCCGGCGCCGACGTCGACGTGGTCGAGACCAAGTCGCCGGCGCCCGACGGCGGCGACCCGATCGTCGTCAAGCGCGTCACGATCCGCTGAAGACACGGTCCGCCGTCCGCGAGCGGGCCGCGCGGGTCGGTGTCTGATTTTTAGGGGTTAGTGGCGGAGAGGGTGGACGCTCAATTCCTATCAAAATTCCATAATTTCAAACGTTTAGCTTTATTACAGCGAGGTGTCGTTCCACAAATCGATCCGCAAACCACTAAAATATGAGCATGTATCATCTTGAATATGGCCGATTAGGGCACGTTCTGATGACATGCAAATCTCGGAGCTTGACCGTCAACGAAAGAAGACTTGCTTCTGATACAAACAGGATCGAGGCCCGGCAGTTCAGCGTCACAAGCGGACATCTGTGCCGCGATCTCAATTGGACTCTGGGGTTGGTCAGCTAGGCGTACCTGCCGCCCCACCACAGATGCCTTCTACCAACACCGACCTGCGCGCCGGTTGACCGGCACGGTTAGTTACGCAACTCAGCTTCTTACGCTGCAAGATGCAGTACGGATCAAAGCCAGTTTGTGCGGCTCGTGCCGCCTGCGGCCTTGATCGCGACCGCGTCGGCGTTGAAACTGACCGGTCCGCTCATAGGCTGCCCCAATGCCCTTCACCACCTTCCGCGAATGGCTCGAGACCGATTACGTGTCGCCGGTCACCTCGCGCCCCTTGGGCCACGACGCGCCCAGCGACTACGTCTCGCGATTGCGGCTGCTGTCCCGCTTGCTGGACGCCGATATCGAGGGCGCCCCGGCCGAGACCCTCGAGGAGCTGGCCACCACTTTCGCGTCGCATCGCGCAGTCGCCGCAACACAGTCGCGGAAGGCGATCATCGACATGCGCGTGGCGCTGCGGCGATACGCCCTTTACCTCCGCCTACAGTCCAGCGCTGATACGGCCGCCTCTTCTGGCGAAGCGCGGGCGGAGACCTTGGCGAGACAGCTCCGAAACCTTGGCTTCGACCAGACTGGTGCGCGCCAACACACGTTCGAGCTTAGGCGCGGCGACCTGATTGTCTATGTGAAGCGGCTCTCGGACACCTTGCCGGTCGTTGTGGCCCCGGAGTTCGAAGCTTGCTTCTCGGCCCTGGCCAGCCTGGACGGCGTCAGGGGATCCACGCCGTTCGCTTATTATCACAACAGTCAGATGCCGGCCTTTCCGAAGCGGCTACACGGCGGGCATTCTCCCATTCACTACGGGCTCGCGTTTGATGTCGGGGGCCCCGCAGCGCTGGACCGGTTCGTCGCGGCCCTGATCGGACGCGACTTTCTCGCGCCGACCGCTGCGGATAGAGCCGAGCAAAACACAGAGACGGTGAGGCTCCAGAAGGCCCGCCTCGGTCAGGGTCAGTTCCGCGCCGATCTGTTCGAGGTCTGGGGTCGCTGCCCATTGAGCGGCGTATCCACGCCTGAGTTGCTCCGGGCCTCCCACATTAAGCCCTGGCGGGTCAGCGATCGCCGGGAGCGGCTGGATCCGAACAACGGCATTCTCCTCGCCGTCCACTTCGACTGCCTTTTCGACAACGGCTTCATCTCTTTTGACGAGGACGGCGGACTGCTGATTTCGGATCGCCTGTCCGACGCGGAGCGCGCGGCGTTCCCCATGCTGGACGCCTCCCGCCGTATTTCCCTCACCGCAGGCCACCTGCCTTATATCGCGCACCATCTAACCGAGGTGTTCCTCCACGGCGTGCAGACCACCCGCTGATTCAAGAGCCCGCTCCGCTCGCACAGCGAATGGTATGGCTCCGGAACATCTGAGGCAGATCCCCCGGTTGGCTACGCCGCCCGGATCGCTTAGGTTGAAATGCAAGCTCCGGATTCGCCGGACAAAACGTCTATGCCCGGGGGGGCTGCGTGGAAGGTATCGTGAAGTGGTTTGCGGGCGTCGATTGGCTCGCGCTCGCTTCGGGCGCCGCGATCGGCGTGCTGGGGCTCGGCCTGCGCATCATCATGCAGGCTCCCGTCAAGGCAGTGACCGAACACGCACTTGCTATCCGCGCGCTGTCGCGTCTGTCTCCGCAAGAGCCCTTCGGAGGTACATGGGAAGTCACCTGGCGCGTCGACAGCCGGCGGTTTCCAGACGAGAACATCGACCGCGTCCGAATCTACAGACTGTTCTCGAACATCACGTTCACCACGACGGCGACCCTGCGCGACGGATCGTCGGAACAGTGTGTTTTTGTCGGTAAACTTGTCGACAAGACTATCACTGGACGCTGGTACAACCCGGCGGACGCGGATCGAGGCTATTTCGGTACGTTCCAGACGAGGCTCCACGCGAGCTTGAAAGACGCCAAGGGATCGTGGGTGGGCTGGACGAACGATGGCGAAGTGCAGGCCAACGCGCTGACGCTCAAGAAGGTCGCCTAGGGGGGCTCGATGACAACGCCGATCGCAACAGCAAATGCAAACGCTAGCCGAGCCTTTTTCGTGGAGATGCTGACGCGCGACATTGCGCTCGACGATTGCATCCTCGACCTCCTCGACAACAGCGTCGACGGCGCGTGGAGGTCCTTGGGTCGCGTGGCTCCGGGGCTAAACGATGGCGTCGACCTAAGCCCTTTCCGGATTGACATTGTGGCCACGCCACAAAAATTCTCTATGGCGGACAACTGCGGCGGGATGGCCCAGCAACGTGCCGAGGAGCATGCGTTTACCTTCGGCCGCCAGGCGCCTCTTCAGGAGGATGAGGAAGCGGATGCCGAAGACGGCCTGCAGAACCCGGTAGCGGCGGACCAGATCGCAGACGTGGACGCGGAAACCCTCGAAGGCGACGAAGAGGGGGACTACAGCATCGGCGTTTACGGCATCGGCATGAAACGCGCGCTCTTCAAGCTAGGGCGCCAGATCGCCATCCATAGCACCTACAAAGGTTCCGACGGGACCCTGAAGGCCTTCGAGGTTCCGATCGATGTCCCAACCTGGATGGCCGACCGCAAGACGGATTGGAGCTTCGACATTTACCCCGCGAAGCCGCGGCCAGAAGCCGGCATATCTATCGAAGTCGAGGTACTGACCAAAGGAACCCTCGCAGCATTCTCGAGCCCCGCCGTTCTGCAAAATTTGCAGCGGGTCATCGAGCGCGACTACGCCCTCCATCTTCATCGGGGTCTGAAGGTGACCCTGAATGGAACCGCGCTCATCCCCATGCCGATCACCCTGCTGCAAAGCGACGAGTTCGAACCGCTCAACCGCAGCTGGGACATCCCGTTCGAGGGCGGCACAGTTCATGTCGAACTGCTGGCAGGCGCCAATGCGCTACCGATCGACGAAGAGTCGCCCGACGAGGAGGATCGCGGGGAAGCTCGGTTCGGCTGGTACGTGGCGTGTAACGGACGCATTGTCCTCGCCGCCGACAAGACTTCAACCTCGATCTGGGGCCTCGACGGCTTCCCGATGTGGCACCGTCAGTATCGCGGCTTCTTCGGTCTGATCATGTTCACCTCCGAAGACACGGAGCTCCTGCCGCTCACGACAACCAAACGTAGCGTCGACCAGTCGTCGGAAGTCTACCGCCAGAGCCGGTCCGCGATGCGCGAAGCTACCCGGGCCTGGATCGAGTATACCAATACCCGCAAACAGGACCGCGAGGCCGCAAAGGCCAAAGAAGCTGCGGCGAAGGCCGTGCCAATTTTCAATCTGCCCGTGCGCGAAGCGATCATCACGCCAGCGGTCCCTTCGCGGCCGCGTATCCGGACGACATCGATTCAGTATTCCGAACCGGTGGCCAGAGTTCGAGCGCTCGGCGAGGCGTTTGGCAACGTCAACATGCCCGGCACGCAGGTCGGCGCGCGATCATTCGAATATGCGTATGGCGAGCTGGTAGGCGACGATTGATGGCTTCGTTCGACGCCGTAAATTACAGCCTGCGTCCGAACAAGACGATCCAGAGAGGGATCGTGTTCGACGGACTCAAGACGCTGTCTGTCGTCATGCCCTGGCGGGACGCCGCCTATATCGGATTTGGGTCGATCTGGTTCACCGATTTCGTGCTGGCGCACAAGCGCCTCGGCCTGAACAGAATGGTCTCCATCGAGGCGAACGAGATCGGCTTCCGTCGCGCGCTCTACAATAAGCCCTACCGTTTCGTACGAGTGCTCGAGGGCTTGTCGTACGATGTTGTTCCGACCCTCTACGACGACCCGGAAATCGCTAACCTCCCTTGGATTGTGTGGCTCGACTACGACACCGCCCTGTCGGAAGACTCCATTTTCGAACTCCGTGATCTTGTGGAGCGAGCTCCGTCCGACAGTTTGCTGCTTGTTACGGTCGACGCCGCTCACAAGCGCTACGGCAAGGACAGCGGAGAGCGTGCGGAACGGCTGCGCAATCTCCTCGGCGATATCGTCCCCGACCGTCCGGAGCCCGGCGCCCTTAAAGACACGGACCCCTTCGCCGACACCTTGTCGACCTATCTGGAGCAGTTTCTGGTGTCCGCTGCCGAGAGCTGTGCGAGACCGGGTGGGCTCGTTCCGGCGTTCAGGCTCCCCTACCGAGACAAGGCGGCGATGGCGACCGTTGGGGTAGTTCTGCCGTCGCCTGAACGCCGTCAGGCCTGCCTCGACGTCGTGTCCCATCCGAACTGGATGGGCGTTGCGGATCGCCCGATCATCGCGCCGCACCTCACGATGCGCGAGCTAGCCGTCCTGCAGGCGCAACTGCCTGCAGCGCCGATGGACCGCGCCGCTGTTCGCGCGCTCGGTTTCGATCTCGGCGAGGACCAGATCGGCATCTTTCAGCGCTACTATAAATATTATCCGACCTTCGCGCAGATCGGCACCTGACAACCCTCCGATCACGCGAGCGCAGAAGCCATGACGTGGAAACCGAAAATGGCGAAGGTCGGGACACCGAAGGCCGCTCGGAAGCCTAGACTGCCTGGCCTCGACCGTCTCGTCATCGAGACGCTTTTCCACATGAAGTTCCGGCCGGGCATGGAGGAGGTCCCCTTCGCACGGACCGACTATGAGGATGCGCTCGCTCTGGTCGCAAAGACGCACCCGGAGCGGTTCAAGAAGGCGGACCGCGCGGCACAGACGCTCGCAGACGCCGAGGAGGACCTGCCTGGGACCGCCGAACTCCCATCCGAACGAGTCGGCATCCCGCGCCACAAGAACATCGGAGCGGTGATCTACGACTACCGCTTTCGTCGCAAACTGCCCCCCGGCATTGCGGAGACCGAACGTCCCGAGGAGAACAAGTTCTGGCGCATCCAGTTGGCTGGTAAGGGCGAGTATCGGTTTAGGCTGGGCCCAGACCCGATCATCGTCCCGGGCAAGGACTTCGAAGATATAGATGTGTACGAGGCGACACCCGAAGTCATCGCCGAGTTCCGGATCGAGGACGAGCAGGCCCTATTAGCCAAGATACGGTACAATCGCTTGATCGACACCTTCCTCGGTATCACCGCCTACAGCCTGCAGAACCACCTGCGCACGGCGGTTCCCGGCATTGGCCAGATCGAGATCGACGAGCTTTACATCGGTCACGACGGCAGGGGCGACCTCTTCGTCGTCCCTGTTCAGGCCAAGGGCAAATCGGACAAGCTCTCCAGCGTGCAGACCGAGCAGGACCTGGCGTTCTGCCGCGAGTCCGAGCGGTTTTCCGTCGCCCAGGCCCGGTGCGTGTCCGCCCAGTTCCTTCCGGACGGCAGCGTCCATCTATTCGAGATGGCGGAGGTCGACGGCAACGCTGTTGTCAAACGCGAAGCGCGTTATCAGTTCAAGCGCTCGCAACGGTCGGTGATTGATCCGGCCTAGGTCTGGCTTACCGAACGTTCGTTCGCGCGTTCAGGACGTATGGCAGACAACCGCAGTCCCGCGTCCCGAAGCGCCCTGATGGCGCGCATCGGCTCGAAGAACACCGCACCGGAGGTTGTCGTCCGCCGGCTGCTCCACGCCATGGGTTATCGCTTCCGGCTTCACCGCAAGGATCTGCCGGGCACGCCCGATATCGTCTTGCCGGCCCGCCGGACCGCCGTCTTCGTTCATGGCTGCTTCTGGCATGCCCACGGTTGCAAGATCGGACGGCCGCCTAAAACCCGCTCCGAATTCTGGGGACCCAAGCTCGAGCGCAACCGGGAGCGAGATCGTGAAAGCGAGGCCGCCCTTCGCGCCGCGGGTTGGACGGTCGAGACGGTCTGGCAGTGCGAAACCCGGGACATCGAAACCCTGAAGGAGAGGATGACCCGCGCTCTGGGCGCTGCGGGCGCGAAGATTTCGATCGACATGTCTGCGCAGGATCGGTAAGCTTACCTGATTCATTGCGACGAGGCTTATTTCCATGGACAGACCCCTCGGCATCGATCTTTTCGCCGGCGCGGGTGGCTTGAGCCTCGGCTTCGAACAGGCGGGCTTTGACGTCGTCGCGGCGGTCGAGGTCGATCCAGTGCACTGCGCAGTCCACAAGTTTAACTTCCCCGACTGCGCTGTGATCGCGCGATCCGTCGTCGGCCTGAGTGCCGCCGAGTTGCGCAGCGCTGCCGGCATTGGGCTTAAACCGGTGCACGTCGTTTTCGGGGGCGCGCCCTGCCAAGGCTTTTCGCTCATCGGGCAACGGGTCCTGGACGACCCTCGCAACAGCCTGGTTCGGGAGTTCGTCCGGCTCGTACACGAGCTGCGCGCCTCCTACTTCGTGTTCGAGAACGTCAAGGGCCTGACGCTCGGCAAGCATCGCAAGTTTCTCGAAGAGCTCATCGACGCCTTCGAGGCGGTGGGCTACGAAGTGCGCCTGCCTTGGAAGGTCTTGGACGCCGCCGACTACGGCGTGCCGCAGCACCGCGAGCGGCTGATCCTGTTCGGCGCCAGAAAGGGCCTGCCCCTGCCAGACTACCCGGCCGCGCGGACCCGTCCGGCCGACCGGGCCAAAGGAGCAGACCTGCCGGTCGGGCCGACCGCAAAAGACGCTTTGGACGACCTTCCCGAGGCCGAGGCCTTCGCGGAGTTGCTTTATAGCGACGAAGTGCGCACTGCGAAGTGGGGCAAGCCCAGCCCTTACGCCAAAGCCATGCGCGGCTTGGACAGCGCCGCCACCGACTTCGCCCACCCCCGCAAATGGGAACCACGCTTGCTGACGTCCAGCGCCAGAACCGACCACACAGCGATCTCGCGTCGCCGGTTCGCGGCGACCGAGCCGGGCGCAGTCGAGCCGATTTCCCGCTTCTATCGCCTGGCGCCAAGTGGGCTGAGCAATACCCTTCGCGCCGGGACCGATGCGGCCCGAGGGGCTTTCACTAGCCCCCGGCCGGTTCACTATGCGAAAGCGCGGTGCGTGACCGTCCGGGAGATGGCGCGTCTGCACGGTTTCCCGGACTGGTTCCGGCTTAACGAGACCAAATGGCACGGGGCCCGACAGATCGGAAATGCCGTCCCACCGCCTCTCGCCAGGGCTGTCGCGGACCAGGTGATGACGGCCCTCGGGATTGAGCCTCTTCGCCCGTCAGAGGCGGTGGCGCTCGGCGACGAGACGTTGATCCGGATGACGGTGTCCGAGGCGGCCGCCCACTTCGGCATCGTCGCGCCCGACGGCAAGAGGGATCGCAAGAGCGGCGCCAAGAAGCGTAAACAGGCCGACATTGAGGCGGCGTTCGAAGCGCAGCGCGCGGTCGGGTTCGGATGACCGACGCCGTCGAAGGTGCGAACCGCTACCGCGCCCTGATCGAGCACATCTTCTTCCATCCCGGTTACGGAGACTACGCGGAGGGCAAGACGGTCTTGCCTTTCAGGCGCGACGACCTTGAGAGGGCGGCGACTGAGCTCGGGATTGCCCTACCCAAGAACCTTGGCGACGTGGTCTATTCGATCCGTTACCGCACCCAGATGCCCGCCCGGGTGCTCGCCACCCAGCCCGAGGGCATGGAGTGGATCGTAGAGGGGGCGGGACGCGCGCTGTACCGTTTCTGTCTGGTGCCGGTGAACCGCATCGTTCCGAACCGGGACCTGATCACGATCAAGATCCCGGACGCGACGCCGGAGATCATCGGCACCTACACACTCAATGATGAACAGGCTCTGCTGGCCAAGGTTCGGTACAATCGGCTGATCGACACCTTCTTGGGGATCACCGCCTTCTCCCTGCAGAATCATCTGCGAACCACCGTAAAGGGCGTCGGGCAGATTGAGATCGACGAGGTCTATGTCGGCGTCGACCGCCACGGAGTGCAGTACGTTGTGCCTGTCCAGGCAAAGGGCGGGACCGATCAGCTCTCGGTCGTTCAGGCCAAGCAGGACATCGCCTGCTGCGCGGAAAAGTTCCCCAACCTGGTGTGCCGATCCATCTCCGCCCAGTTTATGGACGACGAGCGGATCGCCATCTTTGAGCTGACGGTGCAGGACGATCAGGTGCGCATTGT
Organism: Caulobacter sp. 05L422; assembly: GCF_056397765.1. Taxonomy (NCBI): domain Bacteria; kingdom Pseudomonadati; phylum Pseudomonadota; class Alphaproteobacteria; order Caulobacterales; family Caulobacteraceae; genus Caulobacter; species Caulobacter sp. 05L422. Next base: position 244,052 of record NZ_JBFTOB010000003.1, read on the forward strand.
AGAGGAGCGCCACTACAAGCTTGTGACCGGGCAGGTTCCGCTCGACGACCTGGCCATCTACCGCCGTTCCATCTAAGCGGCCACGCCGCCCCGTCCGCATGCACAAGTCACGAGCGTATTCCCACCGACGTCCCTGCGCTGGAGCGAGGTCAGCGGGGCGGCATCCGATGCCGCGGCAGCTGACCATTGATAGGGTTACGGCCGAGACGTCCCCCGGGCAGATCACAAGCGCGGGGGCAGCTTGAGTGGGACTCGCCGCGATCAGAAAGCTGGCCCCGCGAGGGTCACTTAGAGTCAGACTTGGGCCTGCGCCGACGCTCCGGTCGCACCTACGGAGCGAGATGTTATTATTTCAAAGCAGTCTGAGCAATTGGCGCGAATACAACAGGGCACATCTATCTAAATACAAACGTCTCGGCTGGGCTACATCAATCTGCTGCATAAAGGCCGCGCAAACGTTTCCGACAAAGCCCATGACCGTCTGAAACAAATCTATGTCGCCTTTGCCCAATGGACCCTGCGCGACATCACCGAGGAAGATGCCGAGCGGTTCAAGGGCGCATTGCTATTCGACGGCCTGTAGCCGTTATCTCTAAGAATCATTTATCTGCTCAAGTTCGCGCAGGAGGCGCTCTCCCGAGCGCTGCAGGAAGAATCCGGGTAGTAATCGCATGCGCTATCTTCCAAGAGCATTCTTCATCGCGCAACAAGCGGAACTTGCAGGCGTTCCGGATTCCGGGCATTCGGCCCGGCGACAGGGATTTTTCGGAGCCCGCGTCAGCGTCCGATATTTTCTAAGGTCTCAAGCAGAGACTTGAAGTCCCTAAGTCGTTCGATCTCTTCCGACGTGATCCCGTCGGGATCAAAGTGGGTCACATCATTTCTGATTTCACGAACTGCATCGAGGTCCTTGCAAAACAGCACGCGGTCTATGGCCAAGCCCAAGCGAGCCCAACGTTCAGGTTGCTGCAGCAGGCGAATGTATTCTCCGAACGTAAGATCGTCGACGCTGGCCACCTCGCGCTGGGCCCCGCCAGGGTCTAAAGCGGAAGCCAACTCGGGCACGCTGAACTTCTCGCCGATCATATTCCGAACGAGATTTTCGATTTCGCTCAGAAGAAGGAACGGCTCGCTGAGAGTCTGGAACTGCCGGCTGAGGTCGCTGGCGGTTACGATCCCAGTGATCTTGTTCTGTTCGCCCCGGACCAAGACGTAGTCGTACCGGGAGATCATGGGGATCGCATCGAAGATGGATATCTCTGCGCGCACTTCATGAGCCGGCTCCATGAACTCGCGCACAGGCCCGACGGGCCTCCCGAGCGCCAAACGTGAGCCAATACTCTTCCAGCTAATCGTGCCTTTGACGTCGCGCTCGCTGGACATGACGGGAATTTGCGAAAAGTCCCGAGCGAGCAATAAGGTGACGGCCTCGGCGAGCGTCGCGTCGGGCGAGATTCGGACGACCTCCTGGTTGGCGGCCGCTAGCTTGCTGATACGGTAGGTGGCGTCTCTGGTGACCCAGCTGCCGCCTTCTTCGAAGCTCTCTTCCTTTGGGGGCTCCGGGTCTTGCGCCGCATCGCTCTGGGCGTCCTGGACGAGCTCGAAATTGATTGGAGCGTCCACCCAACGTGATTCGAAATCTGGGACTGTCACAATCCCGGCCTCTTCGAGCTCGTTGCGGATGTTGCGAACGATTACCGGACCCCGGCGCTGGGCCTCAAACCACCAGAGGAAAGTTCGGACGGTTACCGGCTCAACGGTGCGCCCCGCCTTGAGGTCCTCGGCAATGGATCGCAGTTCGCGCTTCATAGTGGGATCAGTCCTAGAGATCGGAGCTCAGGCAGCACCGCCGTTGATTTTGCTCAATTGGACCTAACACACGCGAGCAGTCATCGCCGAAATAAGTCAGGCTCAGACGTTGGACACAGTCACAGATGCGCCAGATTTCCCCGTTTGCGGAATCCACCTGACCGCTGCCAAGAAGCGGGCCTTCCCAACGTCACCACCAGTCGCAGCTCAAAGAATATTTTGCCGGCATGGCGCCCATCGATCAGCGCTCACGTGTCTAGCCTGTGCGGACAATTGGCTCCGCCCAGCCAGTACGAACCTCATGCCCATCAAATCGAACAAGACGCCGCGTGGCGGCAAGAATGGTGCGATCAAGACGGCGATCGCGCGCAAGCCCAGAGGGCCTTACAAGACCAGAGCTGTCGACCTGAACCCCGAGCCGCTATGGACGGAGTGGGACGATCCTGCGGACTTCCAGGATGCGTTCGCGCTGCATATTCGCCGCTATGGCGAGAACGTCAGCCGACTTCACAAGGCCCTCGCACTTGGCGAGGACGTGGTCGATATCCGGACCCTCTACGATTGGCGCAACGGCGTGCTTGCGCCGCGCAGCAGCACGGGCTTCCGGGTGCTGGCGGCCATCGAGCGGCGCTACCACCTGCCCGAGGGTTACTTCAGGTCCAAGCTGCCGCACCCCGGCCGGTTGATCGCCAGCAAGACACTCTCCCGGCTCCCGATGTCTGAGCGCCGCCGGTTGGCTTGGCATTTGCCAGACGACTTCGATCGGCTCGCCAAGGCCAAGCGGGAGGAGGTTCTGTCCTGGGTGCGCACGGTGATCATCGCCGGTGCCACGGACTATCGGCGCTATCACATCAACGCCCTGCAACAACGGTTCGCGATCAAGTTCTCGAACGGGCCGGGCGCTTTGCCTTTCGCGCCTGAGGTTCCTCTCGAAGTGCGTCTGGATGACGAAGGGCGATGCGAGTTCGGTCGCCTCCTGGCGACCATGGCCGCGCCCGGGCCCATCGACGCTGAGGCGCGTGATCTCGTGCTCTTCAAGACCGCCACCCTCACGACCCGGGGGCGGGCTCGTAACGGTGTGTGGAATCGCGAGACGGCGGATCAGAAGATGGAGCACTTAGGCCTCCTGTTCGGCGCGCTGACGGCATCCCCTGATAGTGACGTGCGTGGCCACGGCATACCGATGCGCAGCCTGACCTTCGCCTTGCTGGTCTTTCCCGCCGTGTGGGATTGGTATCTGACTTGGCGGGAAGCACGGCGCGGCTTCTTTACGCGGTGGGAGAGCGAGATGCTCACCGTGATCGCGGGACTCACCCGCCGCGAGACAGGGTGGCTGCGCCAATCTCCGCGCCTTGCGTGCTGTCTGCGCCCAATTGAGGGTCTGGTTACAGCGAGCGACGTCCAGGCTGCTCATGACGATTGGGAGGGCCTTTGTGACGCCATGCACCGGCACGCCGTCATCCGAGCAAGAGAGATCGATCGGGTCGCCAGAGTGCATCGAGACCCGTTTGAACCGGTTCTTCCGATCCTGGAGGCTGACAGCCCGCTGGCAGAATACCGAAAGATCACTGAGGAGATCCGCCGTTGGCGGCCAGACCGGCGACGCTTCCCGCTGGCCGCAGCGGAAGCGACCCGGAGCTTCTTAATGCTGCGCCTGGGGCTTCACCTGGGTTTGCGGCAGAAGAACCTGCGCCAACTGCTCTTCAAGCCCAAGACCCAAAGCCCGACACCAGAGCGGCAATTGGAGCTGCAGAAGCGCGGCGAACTGCGATGGAGCGTGCGCGATGAAGGCTGGGAGGTCTTGATCCCGGCCGCTGCGTTCAAGAATTCGGGCTCGACCTTCTTCCGCAAAAGTCCCTTCCGGCTCGTGCTCCCCGACCTGGGAGGGCTCTACGACGAGATCGACACCTACATCGACAAAGACCGCGCCGTGCTTCTCAAGCGGCGGCAAGACCCGGGCACGTTTTTCGTCAAAACGATGAAGGCCAAGAGCGTGAGCGCGGAGTACGGCTCAAAGCCATTCTATGAGGCCTGGCGCCTGGCGATCCAGCGCCACGGCATCTTCAATCCCTACACGGGGCGCGGCGCGATCCCCGGTCTTCTGCCGCACGGACCGCACAATGTTCGCGACGTTTTGGCCACCCATGTGCTCAAGCAGACCGGCTCGCATGAGCAGGCCAGCTACGCGATCCAGGACACCCCAGAGACCATCGCCGAGCATTACGGCCGCTTCCTTCCGCAGGATAAGGCGGCACTCGCGGCGCAAGTTTTGAACCGCGTTTGGGCCGCCTAGCCATCGGGTCATGCGCTGGATCTTGGCGCACGACCCGACACCGGCCGTGGGTGAAATGGGTGTGTCTGGAGCCAGGACGAAGAAACTCAGCACCACAAATACTAAGGCAAGATAAAAGCACAGGGACCTGACGGCCCTATGTCATTGTTGGTGTTCAGCTTTTTTAGGGACCTGCCGCAGAGGCCAGGTCCTATTTTCCTGATTTCTTCATGCCTTTCAACGGCTTGACCGGGACCAACCGCATCGGACTGTCCTATTAGTCTTGGATAACCCATTGTCGTGGAACGGAAAGTTCTGAAATCCGGGACCTAGGCGCAAGACAAGGTCCCGGAAATTCTCTAGCACCATCAGCGACATGTACCTGAAACGGGCCCGGCGCTTTAATCTCGCCATCGACCTTTTGCGGGACTTCCAGCCTCCCGCGCCCTCCTAGTCACTATCACCAACGATCAAAGCGGCCGGCTCGCTGGATGGGGCAGCGCCACTAAGGCTGCCATCCAGCGCCGGGCTTCTGATTGCAGAAAAGCGGTCACCGCGACTCTGCGTTCGGGGTGGATGTCGGATGTCTAGGTGTCTATCCAGATTGCATGGCAAGAGTTCTCAACCAAGCGGTCCGTCCAGCGCCTGGCGACCTGGTTGTCGCTAGCCTTTCACAAGCTAGAAAACACAAACGGCGCTTCGACGCCGTGCTCACCCTTGAGGATCCAGGGTGTCGTCCGGCCAATCGGCTTCGTTTTACGCACAATCCTTCGCCCGCCCATCTGGTACTCGCTTTTGAGGACGTCGATGACGACACACTTGGCGTGCGGGTGGCGTGCCGCGATCAAGTCGCTGAAGCGCTGGCGTTCGCACGATTGCACGTCCAAGGTTCGCTCCTGGTCCACTGTTTCCACGGGGTTGGAAGATCGGCGGCTGTGGCGCTCGCGATCTTCGCAGATAGGGCGGGCCCAGGGGCTGAACGGGCAGCGCTTGCTCAGTTGCTGACGATCAGGCCACTAGTCACGCCGAACCTCGTGGTGGTGAAACTGGCGGACGATATTCTTCAGCGCCAGGGAAGTTTGATTGCCGCCGTTGCCGACTGGGAGGTGGCCGCGCCGGGCCTCAAGGAGAAGCGCGCGGCTCGCCTTCAGTTGGTGAAAACCAACCCGCAACTGTACTCATGGCTGTAGCGGCCAGAGGGCGCGAGAGGGGTGGAAATTGGGCAATGGCGTTAGCAACACAGCGGATCTGAGGCGTGGCTAGTAGCCTCGCGTAACCAACTAACTTCTTTGAGTTGGCGCGCCAGTGAGCCCCGGCGGCCTTTATCCATCACTGAGTGCTTCAGACCATCGCTCGGAGACAAACCGCCCTGGTGCGCTTGGTGGAACGAGGGCCGGACGGGCTGGCGCGCGTCAAGGGTGCGCGCCTCCGGCGCGCATCGCGGAGCGACGGCGAAGCCGCCCTTGACCCGCGCCATCCCGCCCGGCAGAGGCTCTCCAAGCGCTCCAGGGCGAGCACCGACCTTTCAGGTCCTGGCTCCCTTGAGCGGTGGGGGGGTGCCGGCGCCTACTTAACTAGGCGAACGCCGGGTCCGCCGCCGGCGTCGGCGCTGATAAAGATCACGCCCTCGGATTCGAGCGCGGCTTGGATACGATCGATCGTGCCGGTCTGCATCCCACCCTTGTTGGCCTCGAAACGATGGATCGTGGAATCGGCGACTTCCGAGCGCTCGGCGAGCACCCTCACGCTAATTCCAAGTGCGGCTCGCGCCATACGGATTTGAGCGGGCGAGATCATTTTTAGAGAAATTCTCCGACTTCTTGCGAATTTCTGTTGACCGAGCCGGCGAAATTCGCTGAAGTCTAAGCGAAATCCTCTGAAACTCCACCGATTAGCGTGCTGATCGGACCGAGCGCCTGCGCCGGGAGCCCCCGCATGTCCGAAGACAAGGCTGATCCCACGTCCATTTCGCGACGCACGCTCCTGGGCGCGACGTCCGCGGCTCCGCTGGTTTGCAGCGCCCCGAACGCAGAGCCGCCAATGCCAGCAAGGAGCCTCATCGGCCAATGCGCGCGCTGGCTAACCCACGACTTCGCCTCCGACGGTCTAGCCCGGCGCTGGGCCGCCCTGGAGACGCTGGCCGTTGCTGGACACGACTATTTCCGCATGAGCGACCATCAGCGTGGCAGCCTTCCCATGGCGCCCGAGATGGCCGCGATCGAGGTCGAACTGGACGAGCTTTGGGAAAAGCGGAAGCGCGGCCTCAAGGCCATAACCAAGCTGGAGCCTCGCAACATTCACGAGGTCGCCAGCCTGCTGGTCATCGCCGCCCGTATGGACTTTCACGACCCCGGCCCGACAGCGCCCCTGGTCAACAGGGCCATCGCGTTCCTGGCGTCGGCCAAGTGCCCCGGCTGCGGACAGCCCTATGTGCCGCCGAGCCTCCCCAAAGCCTGACACAGCGGATGCAAACCCGCCGATTCTTTCTTTTTCTTCGCCAGAGTACGCCCGCCTCAATTATCGCGTTGAAGGCCAGCGCAACTTAGGGAACCTCCACCGGCTGGGTGCCAACCCGGCGCGTGGAGGCAATGATGGTTGGAACCACCAGTGCGAGGCCTGGAAATGGCGTTGAACTAGGCAGCGGAATTCCCATTGAGAAGCTGGCCTACCGCGTGGTCGAGGCCGCTTACGCGCTCGCGATCAGCCGAAGCCGCGTGTACGAGTTGATCGGTTCCGGCGATATCAAAATCCTGAAGGACGGTGGCCGAACCCTCATCAGGCGGAGTGAGCTTGAGGCGTATCTTCTACGTCTGGAGCAGGTTTCGCAGGCCGCTGAGCGCGGCCCGCCGCGACGGCCCAATCGTCCATGAGAAGCTTGCGCTTTTCAAACAGGTCGCCGCGCCGATAGGCGGCTTCGACCTTGTTGCCGATCGTGTGGGCGAGCGCCATTTCGACAATCTCGCTTCGATACTCGGTGGTCTCAGCGGCCCAATCGCGGAAGGTGCTGCGGAAGCCGTGGGTGGTAAGGTCTCCGCGCTTCATGCGCTTGAGCACCGCCAGCATCGCCATATTGCTCAACTTCTTCCCAAACAGCGTGCCCCAGAAAAGAGGTCCAACCGGCGGGATGTCGTCTGGAATGGGCTGTCCCTTCGATTGGAGAACCCGACGGATCACGGCGGCGTAGTCCGCCCGGCGACCCTCGAGAATCTCCACCAAGGGCGTCGTGAGCGGCACGCGATGTTCCTTACGCCCCTTCATGCGGTCGGCCGGGATGACCCAGACGCGGCCGGCCAGATCGATCTCACTCCACTCGGCGCCGATGACTTCTCCGCTCCGCGCCGCCGTGAGGATCGTAAACTCAAGGGCCCGAGCCCCCGCGCCTGGCTGTTCCTTCAGCCCCGCCATGAAGGCGCTCATTTCCGCGTAGGGCAGGGCGGCATGATGCTCGACCTTATGAACACGGGACTTTGCCGGCAGCAGCTTCTCCAGGTGACCCTTCCAGCGAGCCGGGTTCTCGCCTTCGCGCAACCCTCTGGCGGTCGCCCAATCGAGCACCGCCTCAACCCGCCCTCGTACACGGCTGGCAGTCTCGGGCTTGGTGGACCAGATCGGCTCCAGAACGGCAAGGACCATGCCCGTATCGATATCCGAGACGCCGTGACTTCCGAAGATCGGATCAGCGTAGGTCGTCAGCGTGCTTTCCCACTGCAGAGCGTGCTTTTCATTGCGCCAGCCGGCCTTGTTGGCGCGGATGTACGCGGACGCCGCCTGCTTGAATGTAAAGCCTTTGGCGGCTTCCAACGTAGAGCGTGTGCGAGCCAGTTTACGTTGGTCGATCGGATCGACGCCGTCGAACTTGAGGCGACGGGCGTCTCGCGCCATCGCGCGTGCTTCCGACAAGCTGATTGTGTGGGCCGGGCCAAGCCCCATCTCCCGGGCGCGGCCCTGGAGCATGTAGCGGTAGACCCACGACCTACCGCCGCCCGCCTGGACCATCAAATAGAGGCCGCCGCCGTCCGGGTGCATTCCCGGTCGCGTCGTTCTCTTGACCTGTAGCGCCGTCAGGCGTTCCCAAAGCCGGGCCATTTTGTCCCACACTTCGTCCCACAAATGTGATGTGGAGCGTGGTGGATCGCGCTGGACCTGTCGAAACACGTTTTCGCGATTTCCCCTTATGTGGCGGGGATTTACCGGACGCCCGTGGACGTCTCTGGACTGATTAGGATGGGGTGGTGGCGGAGAGGGTGGGATTCGAACCCACGGTGCCCTTCCAGGCACGCCGCATTTCGAGTGCGGTACATTCGACCACTCTGCCACCTCTCCAGGGGGTCTTCGGGGCCTGCCCGGGGGCTGGCCTTGAGTGAGGGCGGGATACCTAGCGGCGTCGCCCGAAGAGCGCAAGAGCTTGTGACAAGCTTTTGTGTCGCGGGGCGCGGTTTCCGGTCCTGGCTAGGCCCCGAGGCCCGGTCGAACCTAGGCCTTGGGGTAGAGAACCATCTGGGTGCAGCGGAAAAGCGCGATGGTCTTGCCGGTCGCCTCGGCGGTGACGAGGGCGTCCCAGACCTGGGTGTTGCGGCCGCCGTGGACCAGGGTCGCCTCGCAGGCCACGCCGCCGCCCTCGCGCACCGTGCCCAGGAAGTTGGACTTCAGCTCGATGGTGGTGAAGCCGGTCGCGCCTTCGGGCAGCGAAGTCATGCAGCCGTAGCCGCAGGCGCTGTCGGCCAGGGCGATGACGCTGGCGGCGTGCAGGAAGCCGTTGGGGGCCATATGATGCTTGGCGACGGTCATGCGGCCCTGGACCAGGCCATGGACCGCCTTCTTCCATTCCAGGCCCAGCAGGCCCGGCAGGTTCTCGGCCTGGGCGGCGGTCAGTTCGGCGCTCTTGTCTTCGGCCATGACGGCGTCTCCCGGTTCTTCGCGTGCGAAGCATCTACGCGCCGGAACGGGGCTGAAGCAAGTTAGTTTTTAAATAGAACTGATGTCGACGGGCTGGAAGCGCTTGCCGTCCTCGCCCTGTGGCGGCAGGCGGAAGGCGCGGATCCCGACCTGCAGGGCCGGGGCGGCCAGCGGGCCGGGCGTGGCGGTGACGGCCGTGCGGCGGGCGACGAAGGCCTGCGCCGAGACGGCGTCGCCGGCGTCGATGTTGCGGGCTTTCTGCTCGGCGACCGTGGTGCTCCAGGCGTCGATGACCTCGCCGGTCTGGCCCACCAGGATGCGGGTCGGCGGCGGCAGGTTCAGCAGGCGGCGGGCGGCGGCGTGCAGGCCGGCGGGGTCGGCGCCAGGCGCCGTGCTGTCGTCCAGGCCCTGGTCGGGCGGCAGGATGGCCGAGCCGGCGAAGACCACGTCGCCCACCTGGTAGGCCGTGGCGCCGGGCAGGCGGCCGGGCAGGGCGATGACGGTGATCTCGATCCCGCCCATCGGCAGGGCCTCGCCGTCCTGGGCCAGCTTGTCGAAGTCCCAGCCTTCGAGATCGACGCCGTCGCTGCCCAGCACGGGGACCAGGCGCTTGAGGCTGTCGAGCACTTGGGCGCCGATGCAGATCGAGGCGCCGGTCTCGTATTTCAGGTGGCCGGCCGCCGACAGGTGGTCGGTGTGCAGGCCGGTCTCGAGAATCCAGGTCGGGCCCAGGTCCTTGGCGCGGACGTCGGCGATGATGGCGTCGATGAAGCGTGTGTCGACGGCCTGGGTCAGCGGGTCGTAGTCGAGGACAGGGTCGACGAACGCGCAGAGCAAGGTGGCCGGATCGGCGATCAGATAGGTCACCCGCCCGGTGGCGGGGTGGTGGAAAGCGGTGATTTCCGGCTGCATAGATCGGTCCGATGACGCCCTGAGGCGGGCACCTTGACCGGAAGCTCTTAAGTATCGGCGAACAAGACCAGCTTGCTCGCCCCCGAGGCGATTCGTCTCAGGGATGAGACCTACGGGCGTTCCGTGGCCGCCGCACAGCTCTTGTCGCCGCGCATTTCGGTCACCCAGACGGGCTCCACATAGCGTTCGCCGTCGCGGAAGCCGGGGGCGCAGCCCTCCGGCGTGTCCGACCGGCTGCGCTTGGCGCCGCCGCGCATGTCCAGCGACAGGGCCAGGGACTGGGAGGTTCCGCCGCGCGGACCCCAGCCGTAGCCGTACCCGCCGCCGTAACCGCCATAGCCGCCGTAGCCCCCATAGCCGTAACCGCCGCCGTGCTTGCCGAAGTCGGTCTGGCTGACGGCGACGCCCAGGGTGCCGGTCTCGCCGATCGGGATGAGGCTGGAGACATAGCCGCTGCGATAGCCGCCGGTGCCGACGCTGACGCCCACCTCGCCGTGGACCTGGCGCTTGCCGTCCTTGTCCAGGGGGTAGCCGTTCACGTCGAGGTCCGCGCGCGGCGCGTAGCCGATCGGGCCGCCTTCGATCGGCGGGGCGTCGGCCACCCAGGCGGAGATCTGGTCCTGGGTGCTGACCGGCTTGGCGGCGCGCTCGGCTTCGGCCCTGGCCTGGGCGTCGGCCTTGGCCTGGGCCAGCTCGGCCTCGGTCGGCGGGCGGGTGGCGCGCGAGGCGGCGGTGGTCACGACCTCGTCGTCGACCGAACGGGCCAGCGCTGCGCTGGGGAGGGCCAGCGGGAGAGCCAGTAGGGCGGCGAGAGCGATGCGGGACGCGAACATGGACGAAACCTCCGACCCCGCCACAGTGGGCCCGGTCTGTAACCGAATTAGGGCCTGAATGTATCAGGGGCGCAAGGCGAAGCTGGGGACGCGGCTACAGGGCTTCAAGGGCGGCTTCCAGCGCCGCCATGTCCGGGGGAAGAGGCGTCTCGAACCGCAGGGTTTCGCCGGTGATCGGGTGGACGAAGCCCAGGACGGCGGCGTGCAGCGCTTGGCGGGAGAAGCCGATCTCGGTCAGGGCCGTCTTGACCGGCGCGGCGGGAGCGCCGGCGCCGTAGACCGGATCGCCCAGGCAGGGCGAACCCTTGCTGGCCATGTGCACGCGGATCTGGTGGGTGCGGCCGGTTTCCAGCCGGCAGGCGACGCGGGCCGCCAGGGGGGCGTTCTGGGCCTTGGCCGACGACGACCCGAACGTCTTTTCGACGCGATAGTGGGTGACCGCCTCGCGGCCGCCGGTCTTCAGCACCGCCATCTTCTTGCGGTCGTTCGGCGAGCGGCCCAGCTGGGTGGTGATCGTGCCGACGGCCGGCTGCGGCGCGCCGCGGGTCAGGGCCAGGTACATGCGGTCGATGTCGTGCTTGGCGAACAGGGCCGACAGCCCCTGGTGGGCGGCGTCGGTCTTGGCCGCCACCATCACGCCCGAGGTTTCCTTGTCCAGGCGGTGGACGATGCCGGGTCGGGCCACCCCGCCGATGCCGGACAGGCTGTCGCCGCAGTGGAACAGCAGGGCGTTGACCAGGGTGCCGGTCTCGCAGCCCGGAGCCGGGTGGGCGGCCATGCCCGGCGGCTTGTCGATGACGATCAGATAGGCGTCCTCGTAGAGCACGGTGAGCGGGATGTTCTCGGGCTCGGGCTCGGCGGCGATCGGCGGCGGGACGACCACCTCGTAGAGGCCGGCCGGGGCCTTGGCCTTGCCGTCGGGCATCGGGCGCGGCGGGCGGCCCTCGACGACCAGCGACACCTGGCCGGCGGCGATCAGGGCCTGCAGGCGGGCCCGCGACAGGTCCGGGGCGGCGGTCGCCAGCGCCTTGTCCAGCCGCTGGCCGGCCAGGTCGGCGCTCAGCTCGATCCGCACCACGTCGCCGCCGGCGCCCGTATCCTGGGCGTCCAGGTCCTCGATCTCGTCATCGACGAGCGGCGCGGTCGGGTCGGGCGGCTGGATCAAGGCGTCTTCACGGCTCCGTCATGGCTATGTCGTATCGCGGACATCGCCCGCGCCTAACGGCTCAGGTTCAAGTCTTGCGTTCGAAGGGGATAGTCGATGCGCGCGTTCCGCACCACCTTGCTCATGACCGCCGTCAGCGGCCTGGCCCTGACCGCCGGCGTCGCCCATGCCGCCGAGCCGGATGCTCCGGGGTCGGAGCAGGTCGAGGAACTGATCGTCACCGCCCAGAAGCGCGAGCAGAAGGCCCTGGACGTGCCGATCGCCCTGACGGCCTATTCGGGCGCCATGCTCGACCGGCTGGGCGTGCAGGAGTTCGACAAGCTGTCGGCCTTCGTCCCCGGCTTCCAGGTCCAGAACCAGTCGCCCAACAACCCCGGCTTCGTGATGCGCGGCATCACCTCCGACAGCGGCGAGGCCACGGTCGAGCCGCGGGTCTCGGTGTTCCAGGACGGCGTGTCGATCTCCAAGTCGCGCGGTTCCTATGTCGAGCTGTTCGACGTTCAGCGCATCGAAGTGGCCAAGGGCCCGCAATCGACCCTGTTCGGGCGCGGCGCGATGATCGGGGCGGTCAACATCATCCAGAACAAGGCCGACGTGCACGCCCTGGACTGGCGCGTGGGCGCCGAGCTGGGCGACAGCGCCTACGGCCTGTTCGAGGGCATGGCCAACGTGCCGCTGAGCGACACCTTCGCGATCCGCTTCGCCGGCCGCTACAAGGAGCGCGACGGCGCGATCGAGAACGTGCTGGGCGGCAAGAACCTGGGCTCGACCGACACCGGCGCGATGCGCCTGTCGGCGCGCTGGACCCCGAACGACAAGCTCGACGCCAACCTGATCCTCAACTACGAGGCCGACCATCCGACCGGCACGTCGTTCAAGTCCAACACCTTCAACCCGACCAACATCACGACCGGCCAGGCGCTGGGCGACCGCGACCCCACCAGCCCGGCCGGCCTGTCCAGCGGCTACGGCTTCGAGGGCGGCGCGGCCCTGGGGCTCAAGCGCTTCGTGCAGGGCGCGACGGCCTTGGTCGACTACCGCTTCAACGACGCCTGGAGCCTGTCGTCGATCACCGCCGCCCGCCACTTCGCCAGCGACGAGGTGTTCGATCCGGACGGTTTCTCGCTGCCGATGTTCGTGTTCGCCGAGGATGCGCGCGGCACGCAGTACAGCCAGGAACTGCGCCTGAACTACGACAACGGCGGCAAGCTCAGCTGGTTCGGCGGCGTCAGCTATTTCGACGAGGACGCCCAGACCCGGGTGCCGCTGCAGTTCGACGAGCGCTACGCCCTGGCCCTGTTGACCGGCCAGCTGACCAAGCCCAATCCGCAGCCGAACGCGGTGCTGACCAACACCACCTTCCTGGCGGCCCTGGTCACCGGCCTGACCGGCGGCGCGGCCAGCGGCGCGACCGCCCAGGGCATCGCCAACAATCTCGGCGTCCACACCGAGCAGTTCACCAACTACGGCACGACCCAGTCGTGGGACGTCTACGGCGACGCCACCTGGCGCGTGACCGACCGCTTCGAGCTGTCGGCCGGCCTGCGCTACACCAGCGACGACAAGTCCAGCGGCGTCGCCTCGCAGGTCAGCCAGCGCTCGATCCTGGGCGGAACGATCGGCGCGCTCAGCCAGGCCCCGGCGACGCGGCAGGCCATTCTCGGCGCCCTGGCGGTTCCGGGCGCGGCCAACATCCCGACCTCGGCCGGCTATCCGATCCCGATGTTCGGCCTGTTCGCCCAGCCCACCACCGGCAATGGCCAGATCTCGACCCAGGACTTCACCGACGACGGCCTGACCTGGCGCCTGGTCGGCCGCTATGAAGTGACGCCGGACGCCAGCCTCTACGCCTCCTACGCCCGCGGCCGCCGTCCCAAGGTGCTGTCCTCGGCCGCGCCCGCCGCGCCGATGACGCCGGGCAAGTTCACGCCGGTCTCGGCCGAGACCGTCGACAGCTACGAGGCCGGCGCCAAGAGCCGCCTGCTGGACGGCCGCCTCTATGTCGAGGGCGCGGCCTACTTCTACAGCTACGACAACTTCCAGACCTCGATCCAGGAAGGCGCCCAGGTCATCACCACCAACGCCGGCAAGGCCGAGAGCTACGGCTTCGAAGGCCAGGCCACCTGGCAGGCGGCCAGCTTCGCCGAGGTGTTCGCGACCTACGGCTACAACCACGGGCGCTTCAAGGCGGGCATCCGCGACGGCAACCGCTTCCGCCTGTCGCCGGACAACAAGTTCTCGCTGGGGACCAGCCTGCACGCCGACCTGCTGCGTGGCCGCTTCACCTTCACGCCGATCTACGCCTGGCAGTCCAAGGTGTTCTTCGACGACGACAACGACATCCCCGCCCTGCAGAAGAACAACCTGATCCCGGACCTGGTGCAGGACGAGTTCCAGAAGAGCTACGGCCTGCTGGACCTGCGCCTGCAGTACCAGCCCTCGTTCGCCCACTGGACGGTCGGGGCCTTCGTGACCAACGCCACCGACGAGAAGTACGTCAAGGACGCCGGCAACACCGGCGACGGCTTCGGCATCCCGACCTTCATCGCCGGCAACCCGCGCTACTACGGCGTGACGTTCTCGCTGCGGCGGTAGGATGCTGCGTCGGGGACAGGCGCATGCGCCTGTCCCCAGCCTTGACGCTACTTGTCGGTCGCCTCTTCCTCATGGCCGGTGATCGAACCGTCCTTGAACAGATATTCCCTCAGCTGCTCGTCGGTTTCGGGGTCGCTGCGGCGCAGCCATTCCAGCACCATGGCGGCGTGCTCCAGCTCCTCGCGGGCGTTGTGCAGCAGGATCTTGCGCAGCTCCTCGTCATCGCAGTCGTCGGCGCGCTGGCGATACCAGTCCACCGCCTCCAGCTCCTCGATCAGCGAGGTGATGGCGTAGTGCTGGTTGAGCGTCTTGCCGCGCAGCTTTTCGCGCGGGACGTGGAGGCCTTCGCTGGACATGTACCGTCATCCTACTGTTGTCTCCGGGGGCTAACGCACGAGAAGACCAAGCGGCGCCGTGAGCCTTCGGGGAGTTGAGCATGATCATCGACAGACGCAGGGCCCTTGCCCTCTTCGGCCTGGGCGGCGCGGGCGCGGCCGGGGAGGCGATGGCGGCGACGCCCCTGTTCGCCGGACGGGCCGCCTTCCTGCACGGCGTCGCCTCGGGCGATCCGCTGGAGGATCGGGTGGTGCTGTGGACACGGATCACGGCGGAGGCGACGACCGCCCCGATCGCCGTGCGCTGGGAAATGGCGACCGACGCGGCCTTCAAGACCCTCGTCCGTCAGGGGCAGGCCGTCGCGGTCTCGGGCCGCGACCACACGGTCAAGGTCGACGTCACCGGCCTGAAGCCGGCGACCGACTATTTCTACCGCTTCCAGTACGTCAGGAAGGGCAAGCCGTTCGGCAAGCCCGTCGGCGGCCGCACCCGCACCTTGCCCAAGGGGGCGACCCGCGACGTCGTCCTGGCGGTGGTGTCGTGCGCCCTCTACCCGAACGGCTATTTCAACGCCTATGACGCCATCGCCAGGCTGCCGCGCGTCGACGCCGTGCTGCACCTGGGCGACTACATCTACGAGTACGGCGCCGCGCCCGACGACTACGGCATGAACTCGCCGACCGCCAAGGGCCGCGTGCCCGATCCGCCGCGCGAGATCCTCAGCCTGGAGGACTATCGCCGCCGCCACGCCCAGTACAAGACCGACCCCGCCCTGCAGGCCGCCCACGCCCGAGCGCCATGGATCGTGGTCTGGGACGACCACGAGACCGCCGACAACAGCTGGATCGGCGGGGCCGAGAACCACCAGCCCAAGACCGAAGGCGACTGGCTCAAGCGCAAGGCAGCGGGCATCAAGGCCTATTACGAGTGGATGCCGATCCGCGAGCCGGTGGCCGGAACCCTGCCCGAGGCTTCGTGGCGGCGCTTCCAGTTCGGCGACGTCGCCACCCTGCTGATGACCGAGACCCGGCTGACAGCCCGCAGCCACCAGCTGGACTACGGCCGCGACCTGCCGGTCAAGGACGGCAAGCCCGACTTCACCGCCTTCGCCGCCAAGCTCGCCGATCCCGACCGCCGGATGATGGGCCAGGGCCAGGAACAGTGGCTGGCCCGCGAGGTCGACGCCTCGACGAAGGCCGGCACGGCCTGGCAGGTGCTGGGCAACCAGGTGGTCATGGCCCGGGTGGTGCCGCCCGACCTGAAGGCGACCATGGGCGATCAGGCTTATGCGGCCCTGCTGGCCAAGCTGCCCGCCTATGTCGCCAAGCCGGTCGAGGAGAGCCGGGGCCTGTCCCTGGCCGGCGCGCCGGGCAACCTCGACGCCTGGGACGGCTATCCCGCCGACCGGGCCCGGGTCTACGACATCTTCAAGGCCGGCAAGGCCCGGCCGATCGTGCTGGCCGGCGACAGCCACGCCTTCTGGGTCAACGAGCTGTGGGACGACGCCGGCACCGCCCGGGTGGCGGCCGAGTTCGGCGTCACCTCGGTGACCTCGCCGGGCTACAGCGACTACCTGCCCGGCGTGCCGCTGGGCCAGGCCTATGTCGAGCGCAACAAGGAGGTGAAGTTCACCGACCAGGGCGCCAAGGGCTTCCTGCTGCTGACCCTCGAGCACGGCCGGGCGACGGGCGAGCTGATCGCTGTCTCGACCATCCTGGACCCGAAGTACCAGACCCGGGTGCTGAAGCGGTTCGTGGTGACCCCGGGCGACGAGGGCGGGGTGAAGGCGCTGGCGGAAGGGTGAGGCCCTAGCGCGAAGCCGGGAGCGCGGCGCTTCGTCGCCGCGCTCCCCGGGTCTCGATCCGGTCGCGGCCTTAGCCGAGCCGCATGGACAGCTCGACGTCTTCGGCGAACGGCGTCGACAGGTAGCCCGCCGCCGGCGAGCGCACGCGCGCCAGGTAGTCGGGCGCGAAGTCGGCGTTGTCGGCGACGATCAGGGCGCCGGGACGCAGGCGGCTCTCCACCAGGCTCAAGATCTCCGGATACAGCGCCTTGGCGCCGTCCAGCAGGACCAGGTCGATCGTCTCGGGCAGATCGACGGCCAGGGTTTTCAGGGCGTCGCCTTCGCGGATTTCGACCAGGTCGATCAGGCCGCCGGCCGTCAGGTTGTCCCGGGCCCGCGCCACCTTGGACGGCTCGAACTCGCTGGTGATCAGGCGCCCGCCGCCGTTGTCGCGCAGGGCCGCGGCCAGGTGCAGGGTCGAGATGCCGAACGAGGTCCCGAACTCGACGACGGTCCGGGCTTTGGCGCTACGGGCCAGCATGTAGAGCAAGACGCCGGTCTCGCGCGAGACGGCCAGGGGCATGTCCTTCATCTGGCCGTAGAAGTCGACATAGTCGGTCTTGCTGCGCATCAGGCGGGCCAGGTCCTCGGGCGTGAGGCCGGCCGCGGCGGGCAGGTCCATCGGCGAGGTCTCGTCGGCCTGCGCGAACAGGCGCTCCAGCAAAGGCGCCAGGGGGGCGGTGGTCAGGGTGTTCATCGGCATTTCCAGGTGCAAAAGCGCGTGTCGTTGCGCTGGCCAAAAAATGCGACTAATTCGTCAGGTTTCCTATTCGCATTGCCCGAACACGCCATGACTGATCGCCCAAGTCCCCGGATTTCCTCGCGAAAGCAGCCTCGCCAGGCCCGCTCCAACGACCTGGTGGCGGCGATCCTGCAGGCCGCTGTTCAGGTTCTGGCCAAGGAGGGCGCGGGGCGCTTCACCACGGCGCGGGTGGCCGAGAAGGCCGGGGTCAGCGTCGGCTCGGTCTATCAGTACTTCCCCAACAAGGCCGCGATCCTGTTTCGGCTACAGAGCGATGAGTGGCGCCAGACCACCGACCTGCTGCGCGACATCCTGGCCGACGTCGCGCGGCCGCCCCTGGATCGGCTGCGGACCCTGGTCCACGCCTTCGTCCGCTCCGAATGCGAGGAGGCGGGCATGCGCGTGGCGCTCAGCGACGCCGCCCCGCTCTATCGCGACGCGCCCGAGGCCCAGGAGGTCCGGGCGGCGGGCGGCGACATCGTGCGCGACTTCATGCGCGAGGCGCTGCCCACGGCGACCGACGCCGTCCGCGATCTGGCCGGCGACCTGATCAAGACGACGCTGGGCCAGGTGGGCAAGGCCTTCTCGGAAACGCCGCGCACGGCCGCCGAGATCGCCGCCTATGCCGACGCCATGGCCGACATGTTCGGCGCCTATCTGGACCGCCTGGAGCGCGGGCCGGCCTAGCGCCGCGCTTGTTTGGAAAACGCGCCTAGCGCCGCTCCAGCGCGATCCGCACGCCGAACGCCACGAACACCCCGCCGGTCACCCGGTCCAGCCACTTGACCACGCCCGGCTTCCTCAGCGCCTTGGCGATCGGCGCGGTGGCCAGGATCAGTCCGCCGGACCAGGCCAGGCCCATGACCACGTGGATCGATGCCAGCAGCAGGCCGAAGACGGCCGGGCTGGCGCCGGTCGGGATGAACTGCGGCAGGAACGACACGTAGAACACCCCGACCTTGGGATTGAGCAGGTTGTTCCAGAAGCCCTTGGCCAGGGCCGCGGCCAGGTCGTCCGAGGGCGGGGCCTCGCCGGCGCCGGTGTCGAAGGCGGCGCGCGGCTTGCGCAGCAGGTTGACGCCCAGCCAGACCAGATAGGCCGCGCCGGCCCATTTCAGGATCGTATAGGCGGTGTGCGAGGCCACCAGCAGGGCGCCGGCCCCGAACGCCGCCGCCGCGCCCCAGGCCAGGCATCCCAGGCCGATCCCCACCGCCACGGCGGTCGCGCGCCGCCAGCCCTCGGCCGCCGCCGTGCGCAGCACCAGGGCCGTGTCCAACCCCGGCGTGATGGTCAGCAGGCCGGCGGCGACGGCGAAGGCGATCAGGGACTGGGCGGTGGTCATGCCGACTTTGTGGGTCGCGTCCCGGCTCGAGGCAAGCGGTCAGCCCGCGATGCGGCCGATGGCGGCGGCGATCGCCTGCCAGGCGGGCGATTCGGCGACCGGGACCTGGGTCAGATGCAGCACCAGCATGGCCGCTCCGCCGATCAGATAGACCGGATGAGGACGTCCGCGCGTGCGCCAGTCGACCCACATGGCCAGGAACAGCAGCAGGTCGCCGACCAGGGCCGGCGGCACGGCCACGAAGACCGGCGGCGCGACCACCAGGGGCAGTCCGGGCGGCGGGGTCGGCGGCGGTCCGCCGTGCGGGGCCAGGAAGGTCAGGAACCAGCGGGCGATCGGCGCGCCCAGCATCGAGATCGTGGCCAGCAGCAGCAGGCGCTTGTGCGTCTCGGGCCGCCTGATGTTGATGATCGCCAGGACGAATAGCACCGTGAAGAAGCCGATCCCGCCCATGCTGACCCAGGCGAAGGCCCGCACCTGGTGGGCCAGACCCTCGGGTTGGCCCGGCAGCGAGGCCTGGGCGACCCGCAGCGAGACGACGGCGGTGACCACGAACAGCATGGCGGTGGCGATCGCCACGCCCAGCACGCCCCAGGTGCGGTGAGCGACGGTCTTGCCCTGGGCCACCAGCCAGGTCTGGGTGCAGAAGAACGCCATCCAGGCGTACAGCACCAGGCCGTGGATATGGGTCAGCGGCGGGGCCTTGAACTTGCCCTGGGCCATTGGCAGGAAATAGGTCGGCATGAAGCCGAGCACGGCGATGGCCAGGCAAGTCAGCGCCATGGCGAAATAGAATTGGCGCGAGGCGTTGGCCCTCGCATCGGTTCGCAAAGCCGCTTCGGTCATGTGTGTCGCCCCCCGTTGGTCCCCGGGGCGACGATGCCACAGATCTCATTGCCTGTAACGCTGGCGGAACATCGGTCTTCGACCGGCGGTCTTCACGCGATCTGCACGTTCCCTGGCCGCCGGCTCGACGCGGGCGGGGCAGGCTGGCGCGATGAGAAGAGCCCTACGCCTCGCGCTCGACCAGCGCCCCGTTCTCCCAGACGCGGTAGAAGCACGAGCGGAAACCGACATGGCAGGCGCCGCCGTCGCCTTGCGGGCGGACCTTGATCAGCACGGCGTCCTGGTCGCAGTCGATCCGCAGCTCGGTGACGACCTGCAGCTGGCCGCTGGTCTCGCCCTTCTTCCAGAGGCTGTCCCGCGAGCGGCTGAAATAGTGGGCGATCCCGGTGTCGAGGGTCAGTTTCAGCGCCTCGTCGTTCATCCAGGCGAACATCAGGATCTCGCCGGTGTCGGCGTGCTGGGCGATGGCGGCGACCAGGCCGGCGGCGTCGAAACGCGGGGCGATGGCGGCGCCGCGCTCGAGCGCGGTCTTGTCGGCGGCGGGCGGGAAGATCGAGGAGGTCATGAGGCGACATATGGCGCCGGCGCCCCCCGTACGGCTAGCGCCAATGACTGGATCAAGAGCCGGGTCGCGGCGATGGACGCCTGGGCGCGGCCGTGGGCCGAGCGATCGCGCCTCAACGGCTGGGCCTACGAGTTCCTGCTGTTCGGCCTGAAGCAGGCCTGGGCCTGCCTGTTCGGCGGGCTGATGCTGGTCCTGATCGTCGGCACGCATCTGCTCTGGTCTGCTGACGCGCCGCTGGCGCGCTACGACTTCCTGGTGCTCGCCTCGCTGGCCATCCAGGTCGCCCTGCTGGCCCTGAGGCTGGAACGCTGGAACGAGGCGGTGGTGATCGGCGTCTTCCACGTGGTCGGCACGATCATGGAGGTGTTCAAGACCGCCCACGGCTCATGGATCTATCCCGAGCCCGGCCTGCTGAAGATCGCCGGCGTGCCGCTGTTCAGCGGCTTCATGTACGCCTGCGTCGGCAGCTACATCGCCCGGATCTGGCGACTGTTCGACGTGCGCTATGTCCGCTACCCGCCGATCTGGAGCACCTGGGTCCTGGCCGTCCTGGCCTACGCCAACTTCTTCACCCACCACTACGGACCCGACATCCGCCTGGGCCTGTTCGCGCTGTCGGTGGCGGTCTTCGGCCGGACCTGGTTCCTGTTCACGCCCGACCGCGTCGCGCGGCGCATGCCGTTCCTGATGGGCGGCGTGCTGGTGGCCCTGTTCATCTGGTTCGCCGAGAACCTGGGGACCCTGGCCGGCGCCTGGATCTATCCCAGCCAGCGCCACGGCTGGCACATGGTCTCACCCAACAAGCTGGGGGCCTGGTACCTGCTGATACTGCTCAGCTACGTGCTGGTGACGGTGGTGCACAGGCCGAGGCGGGCATGTCTCTAGGTCTCGAACATGGCCCGCAAAGCCGAGAGCACCTTGCCGAGCGTCTCCTCGTCGGCCGCGCCGAGCCGTCTGATCATCCTAGCACGCGCGACGGTGCGGATCTGGTCGGGCAGGACCAGACCCCGTTTGCCGTTAAACTCGATATCCGGACGAAAGCGTGTCGGATGACTGCCGGTGGTCATCAGCGCGACGATGAACGTGTCGAGGTGGCTGAGGCCTTCGGGCGAAACCACGACGCAGGGACGCGTCTTCTGGATCTCGCTGCCGACTGTCGGGTCCAGCCGCACCATCCAGATATCGCCTCGCTTCACCATTCAAGGTCTTCGTCGGCGTCGGCGCTCAGGGGCGCGTCGAGCCATTCGCGCTCTTCCTCGCTGAGGCCCAGCGCGCCGATACGCCTGGCGTCTTCTTCCCAGCCATCGCGCGGGTGCGGCTTGGGCGCCGCGACGATGATGATGCGGTCGTCTTCCATCGTCACGTCCACGGCGTCGCCGGCTTCCGCGCCGATGCTGGCGAGAAAGGGCTTGGGCAGGATCACCCCTGCCGAATTGCCGATCTTGCGCACCGAGGATCGCATGATGCCGTCTCCGTTAGAACGGAGTTATAACATTCTTCGATCGCTACTTCCAGATCGGCTTGCCGTCCCCAGGCAGACCCAGCCGCGCCCACTTCTCGCTGACCGCGTCGATCACCGCCTGGTCCATGCGGATCTCGTTCCCCCACTCGCGGTGGGTTTCCGGCGGCAGCTTGTCGGTGGCGTCCAGGCCGATCTTCGAGCCCAGGCCGCTCTCGGGACTGGCGAAGTCGAGATAGTCGATGGGGGTGTTCTCGATCACCGTGATGTCCCGCGCCGGGTCCATCTTGGTGCTGATCGCCCACATCACGTCTTTCCAGTCGCGGGCGTTGATGTCGTGGTCCACGACGATCACCCACTTGGTGTACATGAACTGGCGCAGATAGCTCCAGACGCCCAGCATCACCCGCTTGGCGTGGCCCGGATAGGCCTTCTTCATCGAGACCACGGCGATGCGGTAGCTGCAGCCCTCGGGCGGCAGCCAGAAGTCGACGATCTCGGGGAACTGCTGGCGGATCAGCGGGATGAACACCTCGTTCAGCGCTTCTCCGAGCACGGACGGTTCATCCGGCGGCCGGCCGGTGAAGGTGGTCAGGTAGATCGGCTGCTTGCGCATGGTGATCGCCGTCACCTGGAAGACCGGGAACTTCTCGACGCTGTTGTAGTAGCCGGTGTGGTCGCCGTAGGGGCCCTCGTCCTCGTACTCGTCGAGCAGGACGTGGCCCTCGATGACGATCTCGGCATGGGCCGGCACCATCAGCGGCACGGTCTTGGCGGGCACGAGATCGACCTTGGCCCCGCGCAGCAGCCCGGCGAACTGGTATTCGCTGAGCGTGTCGGGCACCGGGGTCACCGCGGCCAGGATCGTGCCGGGATCGGCCCCCAGCACGGCGCAGGCGGGCAGGGGCTCTCTCTTCCCAGCTTTCTTATGGCGAGCGTAGTGCTGCGCGCCGCCGCGATGGGCCAGCCAGCGCATGATGCAGCGGTCCTTGCCGAGGACCTGCATGCGGTAGATGCCCAGGTTGAAGTCGTCCTCGCGGTCCTTGCCCGGGCCCTTGGTGACCACCAGCGGCCAGGTGATCAGCGGCGCGGGCTCGCCCGGCCAGCAGGTCTGGACCGGCAGCTTGGTCAGGTCGATGTCGTCGCCGGTCAGCACCACTTCCTGCACGGGGGCCTTCTTCACCGTGCCCGGCCGCATGGCCATCACGGTCTTGGCCAGGGGCAGCATGTCCAGGGCGTCCTTCAGGCCCTTGGGCGGCTGGGGCTGGCGCAGGAAGGCCAGCAGTTCGCCGACCTCGCGCAGTTCGCCCGCCGTGGTGCGCGGTTCGCCGCCCAGGGTGACGCCCATGGCCACGCGCTTGACCGTGCCGAACAGGTTAGCGAGCGCGGGCATCGGCGAGCGGCTGCCGTCGGGCAGGATCACGTTCTCGAACAGCACCGCCGGGCCGCCGGTGGCCAGCAGCCGGGTCTGGATCTCGGTCATCTCCAGCACGGTCGAGACCGGCTCGGTCACCCGCACCAGCTCGCCCTTGGCTTCAAGGACATCGATGAATTCGCGAAGCGAGCGATAGGCCATGCCGGGGGACTCCTGAACGCGGCGGAACCTAACCGTTTTTACCGGGCTGGCTACGGCGAGTTGAACGCCTCGGCCAGGACGGCCCGCAGGCGCGCCCTGTGCTCGGGCGTCATCGGGCCCAGCGGGCCCCGCCGGTCGGGCGGAAGATGGGCCGCCGGGTCGCCGTGGGTCTCGAAGACGAAGTGGTCGAACATCTCGCGCCAGACCGCGCGCTCGGCGGGCGGCAGACCGCGCACGCTGGCCATGGCGTGGACCAGGGCGACCAGAGGCGGGCTCAGCAGGGCCGGGGTCTCGTTCCACCAGTAATTGATCAGCACGGTGAAAGGGTCGAGGGACTCGACATTATGGAACCAGCAGTAGGGAATATAGATCGCGTCGCCCGGCTCCAGCTCGGCGACCTGCGCGGCCGCCAGGGCCTCCTGGAAAAGCGGATACCGCTCCAGGTCCGGCCGGGCCACGTCGACCAGGCTGACCGGCGGCCCCGCGGGGGTGAAGTCGAACGGCCCCATGTAGAGGTTCTTCAACTGGTCCGGCGGGAACAGGGTGAAGCGCCGCCGCCCGGCCACCGCGCAGGCGATGTTGTGGCTCATGTCGAAATGGGTGGCGGTGGTGATGGCGTTGCCGATCCAGATGCGCGGCGTGATCTTGGCGTCGACCAGGGCCAAGGCGTTGGCCTCGGCGAAGCCGGGCAGGGCGCCCGGCGTCGGTGTCGACTGGACGGCGATGGCCGGCGGCAGGGCCACGGACCGCAGCTCCAGCAGCGCGGCCAGGGCCCGGGACAACGGCATGTCGTCGCGCTGGAAGTTCAGGCCGCTCAGGTCGGGGGTGTAGAAGAACCGCCCGCCGATGTCGGCGCCGGCGCTCAGCACGTTGACCGGCGCGCCGCTGTCCAGCGCGCCCAGATAGGCGACCAGGGCCTCGTCCGACCGGCGGCCGGCCGCGACGGCGGGCCAGTCGGCGACCAGGCCCTTGAGGATCGCGGGCTGGCCCGCCGGCAGGATCTCGTCGCGGAACCGCGCGGCGTCGACATCGCGATGTTCCGGCGTCCGGGGCGGGGTGGTCGTCACGCTGTGGCTCCTCGACGGTCGTCCTCTCGTAGAGCAAGGGTCGACGCCGCCGCAAGCTTGGCCCTAGGCGCCGCTCGCGCCGCGTGGTCCTGTCCCCCATCGATAGCAAAGGTTGTGAGAGTCCGCCGATGACCGACCTTCCCCTTGGCGCCCCGCTGGAAACCGCCGATCGCCCGCCCGAGCCTTGGGCCGTCCGTCGCGCGACGATCATCCGCCTGGCCACGGGCCTGATCCAGGGCCTGCTGCTGTACGGCCTCTGGCAGGCCGACAAGTCCAAGGTCTGGCCGGCCACCCAGCGCGAGGTCTATGCCGCCTTCCTGCTGATCGTCCTGTTCGTCCCGCCCGTGGGGCTGGCCGGCATCTCGGCCCTGCGCCTTCGCACCCTGGCGGTCTGGAAGGCCGTGGCCGCGATCATCGCCGCCGGACTGGGCGCCTATGGCGTGTGGAGCGGCGATCCCGCCGCCCGGGGCGTCGACGGCATGGGACCGTTGGCCTTCCTGGCTGTCGCCGCCCTGATCTTCATCGGCCATCACCTGGTCCAGCCGGCCGACATGGAGCGCCGGCGGATCGCCCGCTATCCGACCTACTTCGACGTCACCTGGAAGCACGGGGTGCAGGCGGTGTTGTCGGTGGGCTTCACCGGGGCGTTCTGGCTGCTGCTGTTCCTGGCCTCGGCCCTGTTCAAGCTGATCGGCGTCGACGCCATCGAGAAGCTGATCAAGCACGAGGCCTTCGCCTTCCCCGCCACCGCCCTGATGTTCGCCGCCGCCGTGCAACTGACCGACGTGCAGGCCAATCTGGTGCGCGGCGTGCGGACGGTGGCCCTGACCCTGCTGGCCTGGCTGCTGCCGTTGATGGCCCTGATCGCCGCGGGCTTCCTGCTGACCCTGCCCTTCACCGGTCTGGAGCCGCTGTGGAAGACCCGGAGCGCCACGGTCATCCTGCTGGTCGCCGACGCCTTCCTGATCCTGCTGACCAACGCCGCCTATCAGGACGGGACCGAGAAGACCGCCGTGGTCCTGAAATGGGCCGCGCGCCTGGCCGGCGTGCTGCTGGCCCCGATCACGGCGCTGGCCGCCTACGGCCTGTCCCTGCGCATCGGCCAGTACGGCCTCAGCCCCGACCGGATCATCGCCGGCGCCTGCGTGCTGGTCGCGGCCGGCTACGCCCTGGGCTACACGATCGCCGCCGTGCGGCCGGGCGCCTGGATGAAGACCCTGGAGGCGACCAACATCGCCATGGCCTTCGTCGTCATCGCCGTGCTGCTGGCCCTCTGCACGCCGATCGCCGATCCCCGGCGCCTGTCGGCGAACGACCAGGTCGCGCGGCTGAAGGCGGGAAAGGTCAAGCCGGACGCCTTCGACTATGTCGCCTTGCGGTTCGACGGCGGCCGCTTCGGTCGGAAGGCCTTGGAGGGTCTCGGGCGTGATCCGGATCCCACCATCCGCACCAAGGCGCTCCGCGCCGCCAAGTTCGACAGCAGGCCCTATCTGGCCGAGGCGACCGCGATTCCCGATCGCTACAAGAAGACCAAGGTCTATCCGAAGGGGCAGGCGCTGCCCAAGAGCTTCGTCGACCAGACCTGGAACGGCGGGGACGAGCCGACCTGCCTCTGGGGCTACCAGCAATGCCGGGCGACGCTGGCCGACATCGACGGCGACGGCGTCGCCGAGGTGCTGTTGTCCTCCGGCCGGACCTTCGACATCTTCAAGGTCGACGCGGCCGGCGTCTGGGCCCAGACGGCCGAGACGTCGGTCTTCTGCGGCGATGTCGACAAGGGACTGGAGGCTGGAGACATCCAGGTCGCCCCGTCGCCGCCGGCCCAGGACCTGGTCATCGGCGGCAAGCGAGCCAGGATCGAGCCGGCAAAGCGCTGCGCGGCCGAAGAGGCGGCCGTGCTGAGCCAGAAGAAGCCCTAGCCAACGCCCTCGCTGACCGCGTTCAGCCGCGCGTAGACCCCGCCGGCCGCCTTCAGTTCGCCGTGGCGGCCTTCCTCGACGACGCGGCCGTTCTGGAAGACCAGGATGCGGTCGGCGCCGCGCACGGTCGACAGGCGGTGGGCGATGACGATGGTGGTGCGGCCGGCCATCAGGGCCTCGGCGGCCTCCTGCACCTGGCCCTCGGTCTCGACGTCGAGCGAAGAGGTGGCCTCGTCCATCACCAGGATGGGCGCGTCGGTCAGGAAGGCGCGGGCGATGGCCACGCGCTGGCGCTCGCCGCCCGACAGCTTGATCCCGCGCTCGCCCACCAGGGTGTCGTAGCCCTGGGGCAGGCGCAGGATGAAGTCGTGGGCGCGGGCCTTCTTGGCCGCGTTGACGATCTCCTCCTCGGTCGCGTCGGGCCGGCCGTAGGCGATGTTGTCGCGCAAGGATCGGTGGAACAGGGCCGGGTCCTGCGGCACCACGGCGATCGCGCGGCGCAAGGACCCCTGGGTCACGTGCGCCACGTCCTGGCCGTCGATGACGATCCGTCCGCCCTGCAGGTCGTGCAGGCGCTGGACCAGCTTGACGAAGGTCGACTTGCCCGAGCCCGTCGGCCCGACCAGGGCCACGCGCTCGCCCGGCGCGATCTTCAGCGAGAAGTGGTCGTACAGCGGCGCGCCGGCCGACTTGTAGCGGAAGGTCACGTCCTCGAAGGCGATGGCGCCGGGCCCGCGTAGGAATTCCGGCGCGTTCGGCGCGTCGGCGATTTGCGGGGCCAGGCCCTCCCAGGCGGCCAGGTCCTCGGTGTCGTCCAGGCCCTTCTGCAGCATGCGGATGTTCTCGCCCATGTTGCGCAGGTAGCCGCTCATCAGCATGAAGGCGGTGATGGCGAAGGCCACGTCGCCGGGCGTCGCGGTTCCCTTGGACCAGGCATGGATCATCGCCGCCGTCAGCCCGCCCTGCAGCAGCACCAGCAGCAGGTTCTGGCCCAACCAGACATTGGTGAACTTGTGCCAGGTGACCATCACCGCCTCGCGCCAGGCGGCCGTGACCTCGGCCACCCGGGCGCTCTCGCGGGCCTCGGCGCCGAAGCTCTTGACGGTGGGATTGGAGGTGACCGCGTCGGCCAGGCTGCCGCCGATCCTGGAGTCCAGGGCGTTGGACTTCAGGTTGGCCGGGCGCACGTAGCGGGTGGTGACCACCAGGTTCACGGCGATGTAGGCGGCCACCACGACCAGGGCCACGGCCCCGGCCAGGGGTTGGCGCAGCAGCAGCATCACCGACAGGCCGACCAGCACGATCAGGCTGGGGGCCAGCCAGATGGTCACCGCGTCGGTCACGCTGTCATAGCCCCACATGGCGCGGGTCAGCTTGCGCACCGTGGCGCCGGCGAAGCTGTCGGCGTGCCAGTCGGACGAGAAGGCCTGGACGCGGGCGTAACCCTCGTTGGTCATCTCCTCCATGTTGCGGGCGGCCAGCGGGATCCAGAACCGCATGGCCAGGTTGCGGATCAGCGAGAAGCCCAGATAGACGCCGACGAAGGCCGCCCAGGCGACCCAGGCCGCGTCGATGGCGGTCGGGCCCTTGATGATGGTGTCGATCAGCCGGCCGGAGGCCCAGGGCAGGGCCAGGTCGAAGCAGATGGCCGCCAGGGTCAGGCCGACGCCAGCCAGGAACAGGCCCTTCCGGCGCAGCCAGAAGCGCGCGATGAAGCCCAGCACCCGGGCGTTGCTCAGGGCGCGGCGGCGTCCGCCGTGTTCGTCCTCATCGATTTCGTCGGTCATGGTGGAGGGTAGATAGGCGCTGGCCGTCCTGGAGGCGAGCGGGGCCGCCGCTTTGGTGTCAGGCCTTCGGGGAAGTGTTGCCCCGGCGCCGCGATCCACCGAACGGCCGCCAGCGCAGGTACCAGCGGATGGCCGGGCCGATGATCGGCGTGCGCAGCAACGGCCGCACCGCGTGGGGCCGGGTCTTCAGGAAGCACATCACCGCCCCGATCCAGAACACCGTCGTCGGCATCCCGGGCACGAAGGCGCCGACCGCCCCCGTGGCGAACAGCGCCACGCCCAGGCCGTCCAGCACCCAGTGGACCGGGCGGGACAGGCGCTTGCGGGGCGGGCGGGGGGCGTCGGTCATGAAGCTGGAATGTGGGGGATGGAAGGCGAAACGGGAAGGCGCAGTCTTCACCCTCTCCCTCTGAGAGGGTTCAAGAGTGCTTATGCGCGGCGGATGGCGAACAAAGTCCAGCGATTTCAACGCCCTGAACTTTCTCGACCCGTTTTGGTCCTCACCCTTCCGGACCGCCCGTATCCTGATCCCACCTGAAGGCACGGGGAGGGCGCACGTACGGCGACCGATGCGGCTTTCGGGGGTGGTCGAGCGGGAAGCGTTCGTCGGTGGTCTTTAGATGGACGCCTTCGCGACGGTCCTGGGCAGGTTCCCTGAAACACGGGACGAAAC